>CAZQYK010000184.1:0-7449 GCA_964597285.1 uncultured Spirochaetales bacterium | reverse complement strand
CCTGGGTCGGCCACGCGACCTTCGCGATCCACGACGGCGACGACGTGATCCTGACCGATCCGCACTGGGGCGAGCGGGCGCTGATCCCGGGCCGCGAGACGCCGCCGGGCATCCCGCTCGAGTCGATTCCCCCCGACGCCTTCGCGGTGCTCTCGCACAACCACTACGACCACCTCGACGCCGACACCGTCGACGCGCTCCCGGCGAGCGTGCAGTGGTTCGTGCCGCTCGGCATGGCCGAGTGGTTCCGCGCGCGCGACCGGCCCGAGGTCGTCGAGCTCGACTGGTGGCAGAGCGCGCGGCGCGGGCGCTGGACGATCACCTGCCTTCCGTCGCAGCACTGGTCCCGGCGCATCGAGACCGGCGAGAACCGCGCGCTGTGGTGCGCGTGGCTGCTCGACTCCGGTGAGCGCCGCTACTTCTTCGCCGGCGACACCGGCTACTTCCACGGCTTCCGCGAGTTCGGCCGCCGCTTCGGGCCGATCGACGTCGCGATGCTGCCGATCGGCGCGTACGAGCCGCGTTGGTTCATGCGCTGGCAGCACATGGACCCGGCCGAGGCGGTGCAGGCGTGGCGCGACCTGCGCGCGCACACGATGCTCGGCATGCACTGGGGCACCTTCGACCTCACCGACGAGCCGATCGACCTGCCGCCGCGCCGGCTCGCCGAGGTCGTCGCCGAGCGCGGCGAGGACCCGGCGCGCGTGCGCACGCTCGCGATCGGCGAGGCGTGGCGGGCCGCCGCCGCGGACGGCGACGAGCCGGGGCTCGCGCGCGAGGCCGGCGCCGGGTCCGGAGACGACGCGTGAGCGCGCGTGCGGCCCGGCTCGGCGCAGCGCTCGCGCTCGCCGCCGCGGGGGCCGGCGCCGACGAGCCCTTCGCGGTGCAGCGCATCGCGCTGCCCGAGCGCGTCGTGCAGGCCGAGCTCGCCGACCTCGACGGCGACGGCCGCGGCGACCTGCTGTGCATCGGGCTCTCCGGCCTGCCTCCCGGCGATCGGCGCAGCCTGCACGTGTTCTTCCAGCGCGCCGACGGCGCGCTGCCGGCGGAGCCGGACTGGAGCGGCGAGCTGCCGGCGGGCGCCGGCGCCTACGACCTGGCCGAGGTCGACGCGCATCCCGGCGCCGAGCTGATCCTGCTGCGCCGCGACCGCCTGACGCTGCTGTCGTGGCCCGGCCGGCTGCACGCGCGCCGCGACCTGCCGACCGGCCCCGAGCCGACGCTCGCGCTCGTCGCCGACGAGCGCGGGATCGACCGCCTCGCGCTCGCGCGCGACGGCCTCGGCGACGGGCTGCGCCTGGTCGTGCCGGGCCTGGGCTGGACGACGCTGCTCGCGCCGTCGGGCGAACGGCTCGCGCGGCTCGAGGTCGGCGCGCGCGCGAACTACTTCCTGCCGCCGCGCCCGGCGCCGGTCTTCTCGGAGAACGAGGCCGAGATCTACTTCGACCACCCGCGGCTGCTCGTCGGAGACGTCGACGGCGACGGCCGCGGCGACCTGGTCGCCGCGTCGCGCCACGAGCTGCGCGTCTTCGAGCAGGATCCGGAGGGGGGATTCTCCGAGCGCGCGAGCCGGCGCCTCGCGCTCGGGCGCATCTCGGCCGAGGACCACGTGCGCAACGCCGGCTCGGTGCGCGTCGACGGCGCCGACCTCGACGCCGACGGCCGACTCGACCTCCTGATCTCGTCGTCTTCGGGCGGGCTGTTCGACGCGGTGACGCGGACGACGCTGCACCTGAACCGCGGCGGCCGCTGGAAGCTCGACGCGCCCGACCAGGAGTTCGTCGACGCGGACGGGCTGCGGGCGACGATGCTGCTCGACCTCGACGGCGACGCGCGCGCCGAGCTCGTCGCGGTGCGCATCCCGACCAGCGTGATGGAGATCGCCGAGGTGCTGCTGACGCGCGAGATCGACGCCGAGATCAGCGTCTACCGGCGCGGTGGCGAGGCGCTCTTCGCCGTTCCGCCGTGGCACCGCTGGACAATCGGCGTCGGCTGGAGCCTCGATACCTTCCGCACGCGCGGCTTCGTGCCGACGCTGCTCGCCGACCTCAACGGCGACGGCGTGCGCGACCTGCTCGGCTCCGGCGACGGCGACCGCCTCGAGGTCCACCTCGGCGACCGCGAGGCCGGCTTCGCGAAGCGCCACGCGACGCAGCGGCTCGACACCGGCGGCCGCATCCGCTTCGGCGACCTCGACGGCGACGGCCTCGACGACATCGTGCTCTACGACCCGCGCCGCCCCGACGCGCCGGTGCGCGTGCTGCGCAACCTGGGCCGGCTGCCGGGCACGCGCCCGAGGCTCGACGCGCGCTGAAGCCGCCTCAGGCCGAGCGTTCGTGGACGAGGACGCTCTGGCGCTCGTCGAAGCGCACGCGGATCTTGCCCGGGCCGGCGACGCCCTGGACGACGCCGGTGCCGAGCACCGGGTGCGCGATGCGGTCACCCGGGCCGTAGCTGTCGCTGAAGCTGTACTCGCGCACCGGACGCGACAGGTCGGCCTCGACGATCTGCTCGACCGCCTCGGAGCGCGCGCGCGGCCGCGCGCGCGGCTTCGGCTTCACGCGCCCGGCGCTCGGCTCCCAGGCCGGCAGCAGCCGCACCGGCCCGTCGAGCTCCGGACCCGACGCGCCGTAGGTCCAGCCGAGGTCGCCGTTCAGGCGCAGGCCGAGGTAGTGAACGGTCACGCCGAGCGCCTGCTGCGCGTCGGCGGCGATGCGCTCGAGCTCGCGAATCCAGGCGGCGCCCTTCTGCGTCGAGCGCTTGCGGCACAGCTCCCAGTAGCGGAGGGTCGCGATCACCATCAGGTACGGCGGAGCGTCGGCCGGCGTGGCGCCGAAGCGCTCGCCCATCTCCTGCCCGATCTCCTTGCGCTTCGCGTCGGCGATCGCGCAGTAGGTGAGGCCCTGGACCAGCTGACGCAGCGGCGTGTCCCCGACCCGGCAGCGGGTCGCGGCCGGCTCGAGGTAGCGCAGCGCGACGACGGCGAGGCGGTCCTCGGGGCCGACGCCGAGCCCGTCGAAGCGGGCGATGCCCTTCGTCTCCGACTCGTCGGCGGGGCCGGTCTTCGCGCGCACCTGGTAGTCGAGCAGGCGCAGCCGGCCCGCGTCGTCGGGCAGCTCGAGGCCCTCGCCCGACGCCGCGCGCACGAGCGCGGCGCCGAGGTGCTCCTCGTCGCGGTTCTTGCGGCGCTCGGTCGCGGGCTTGCCGGTTCGCTTCACGAAGTAGGAGCGCCCGGCGTCGTGGACGCTCGGCGCGGCGGCGCGCTCGGCGGCATACAGCTCCGCGAGGCGCTCGGCGGTGAGCTCGGCCGCGGCCTGCGGAAACTGGGCGGCCTGGCGGACGGCCTTGTCGTTGGCAAGCGCGATCAGCGGATGGCTCAAACGACGATCCTTCCAGGGGTCGCTGGGGAGACGGTGGGTGGGAGGTGCCGCAGTCGGGCGGGACGGCGACCGCGCTCAAAGCTATCACATCCCTGTGAGCGGACGCCCCTGGCGGCGGGGAGTCGTGGATGAGGGAGCAGGAACGGAACCGTCTGGTCGACGCACTCGCGTTCGCGCTGCGCGCGCACGCCGACCAGACGCGCAAGGGACGCGCGATCCCGTACGCGAGCCATCTCCTGCAGGTGGCGGGACTCGTGCTCGAGGCGGGCGGCGACGCGGACCAGGCGCTCGCCGGTCTGCTGCACGACTGCATCGAGGACTGCGCCGAGGTCGACGCCGCGACGCTGAGCGCGCGCTTCGGCGACGGGGTCGCGCGCATCGTCGAGGCCTGCACCGACGTCGCGCCCGGCGACCGGCCCGGCGCGAAGTCCGACTGGGAGGCGCGCAAGAAGGGCTACCTCGAGCGCCTCGCCGCGGCGGATGCGCGCACGCGGCTCGTCGCGGCCTGCGACAAGCTCCACAACCTGCGCTCGCTCGTCGCCGACCTACGCGCCGAGGGCCCTGCGACGCTCGAGCGTTTCACCGCGAGCCCCGCGCGCACGCGCTGGTACTACGAGTCCGCGCACGCGCTGCTGCGCGACGCGCTGCCGGCGCCGTTGCGGGGCGAGTTCGACGCGCAGATCGACGCGCTGCGGAGCCTCGTCGGCGGCGGCGGCGAGGAGGGTTGAGAGCAAGCGAGCGAAGCGAGCGCGCAGCGAGGCGTAGCCGAGCGGAGTCGAACTGATCGCCGGCGGCCGCGTCCGAATCCCGCCGGCGGCCGCCGCGCCCCGCGGCAGACTCCGCCGCATCGACGACGGAGGACCCGACGATGCGCCTCGCCCACACCGAACTCTCGACGCCGCTCGGCCGCTACGCGCTCGTCGCCGGCCCGCGCGGACTCGTCTGGGCCGGACCGGCCGAGGCGCGCCCCGGCGCCGGCGGCGCGTCCGGCGCGCGCGCCGGGTCCACGCTGGCCGCCGCGCGCGACGCGTTCGCGCGCTACTTCGACGGCGCGTGCGACGCGCTCGACCCGCTGGCGCTCGACCCGGGCGGGACGCCGTTCCAACGCCGCGTCTGGGACGCGCTGCGCCGGATCCCGATCGGCGAGACGGCCGGCTACGGCGAGGTCGCGCGCCGCATCGGATGTCCGGGGGGCGCGCGGGCCGTCGGCGCCGCGAGCGGCGCGAACCCCGTCGCGATCGCGATCCCGTGCCACCGCGCCGTCGGCCGCGACGGCCGCCTCGTCGGCTACGCCGGCGGGCTCGCGCGCAAGCGCTGGCTGCTCGCGCTCGAGGCGAGCTGGCTTCACGCGGCGTCGTCGACGAGCCCGAGCGGCGCGTCGTCGGCGTGGGCGCGAAGCCGCGACAGCGCCGACGCCTCGATCTGACGCACGCGCTCGCGCGACAGCCCGAGGCGCTTGCCGATCTCCCCGAGCGTCGACGGCTCGCTGCCGGCGCTCAGGCCGAAACGCCAGTCGATCACCTGACGCTCGCGCGCCGGCAGCGACTCGAGCAGCCGCGTCAGCACCTCGGCCTGCTCGCCGCGCTCGAGACCCGTGCTCGGGTCGGCGCTGCCCTCGTCGCGGATCAGGTCCTCGAGCTCGACGTCCTCGAGCCCGGGCGCCGGCGCGTTGAGCGAGCGGACCGGAGCGAAGGTCGCCGCGAGCGCGCGCACCGACTCGGCGTCGATGCCCAGCTCGGCGCCGATCTCGTCCTCGCTCGGATCGCGCCCGAGCCGGCGCGAGAGCTCGGACTCGACGCGCCGGTAGCGGAGCTGCTGCTCGCAGACGTGCGACGGGACGCGCACCGTCCGGCGCTGGTTCTGGATCGCGCGGATCATCGACTGCTGGATCCACCACACCGCGTAGGTCGAGAACATGAAGCCGCGCTCCGGCTCGAACTTCTCGATCGCGCGGATCAGACCGAGATTGCCCTCCTGCACGAGGTCCATGAAGGGCACGCCGAAGCCGCGGTAGCGGTGCGCGCACTTCGCGACCAGGCGCAGGTTGTGGTGGGCGAAGGTCTGGACGCTGCGGTGGTAGTCGGCGAGCGCGCGCGACGCGGCTTCGAGCTGGCGACGCACGGGCGCGCGATGGAGACCGGCGCGACGCCGCTCGGCGGAGTCGGCGTCGGGGCCCGCGGCCACGACCAGCGCCGCGTGCGCCTCGATCAGCAGCTCGAACACGAGCTCGGCCGCTTCGAGCGTCGCCGCGACGCGCGCCCACGCCGCCGGCTTGCGCGCGAGCTGCCGCCGCGCCTTCTCGAAGTGCGCGTCGATGCGGGCACCCCAGTTGCGGCCGCTGCCGTCGCGGGCGTGCCGGCACAGGATCGCGGTCACGAGACCGCGCTCCCGGCGCGACTCCCAGTGATCGACGAGCCAGCGCGCCGCGGCGGGAATCGCGAGCAGCGCGCGCTCGAAGTCGCGCTGGTGCCCGCGCATGCGCCCGGAGAGCTCGGCCACGGCCTCGCGGTCGAGCACCGGGATGGCCTGGATCTGGCTCATGTAGAGCTGGCGCGCGTCGAGCGGCGTCGGCGGGGTCTCGGCGACGCGCCGCCGCGCGCGCCAGCCGCGCCCGGTGCCCGGCGCCGCGGCGACCTCGCTCTTGCCCGTCGGGGAGCGGAGCCCGGCGCCGCCGCCGATCCCGTCCAGCCCCGCATCCGAGTCCTCGAACCCGATCCCGAATCCCCCCGCGTCACGATCCGACACGCCGTTTCGACCTCCCTCTCCTGGGTGGAGGATGAGACGCCGGGCGGGCGGATCGCGTTCACCGAGGGGCGCGTCCGGCGGCGCCCCCGCCCCCCGATCCCGGGCTCCTAGGACCTAGGAGCGTGACCCAGGGTTCGGCGACGCGATAGAGGCGCCACAACGGCGGAGGCCACTGTTCGACTCCGCTCGGCTGCGCCTCGCTCCGCGCGCGGCTCCGCCGCGCTTGACCTAGGCCGCCGAGGCCGTCTGGAGCAGCGCGAGCGGGCGCTCCCGGAGCACGCCGCGGGCGGCGGCGCGGGCGCTGGCGACGCAGACGAGCGGGATGCCGAGCAGCGGGGCGGCGAGCGGCAGCGGGTCGGGGACCCAGGGCACCTCGAGCACCCAGCGCGTGAGCAGCGCCGCCGCGGCGAGGCTCCCGGCGGCCCCGACCCCCGCCGCGGCGGCGCCGAGCAGCGCGAACTCGAGGTCGAGCGCTCGCCGGATCAGCGCGAGGTCGGCTCCGAGGACCTTCAGCAGGTTGATCTCCCAGCGCCGCGCCCGCGCGGCGTCGCGCGCCAGCGCCGTCACGAGCAGCCAGCCGACCGCGAACGAGAGCGCCGCCGACCCGGCGAGCGCCCACTCGAGCTGCGCGACCAGCGCGAGCAGGCGCTCCACCGCGCGCGTGACGTCGATGGCCGACACGTTCGGGAAGTCGCGCTGCAACGAGGCCTGCAGCGCCTCGCGCCGGTCGGCCGGCAGCTCGGGCACCGACGCCAGGAACACCGCCGGCGCCTCCTCGAGCACGCCCGGCTGGAAGAGCACGAAGAAGTTCGGCTGGAAGCTGTTCCACCGCACCTCGCGAAGACTGACGACGCGGCCGTCGATGGCGACGCCCTGCACGTCGAAGCGCAGCGTGTCGTCGAGCCCGACGCCGAGCCGCTCCGCGAAGTCGATCTCGAGCGACATCTCGGCGGGCGCGTCGCCGCGCGGCCCGGGGTCCCACGCGCCGCGGAACGGGCGGCCGGCCCGCAGGATCTCGGAGTCGCTCAGCGCAGCGCGCCAGGTGAGGTTGTAGCGGCGCGAGCGCAGCCGGCGCGCGTCGTCGTCGCCGGGCGGACGGGCGCCGACGCGCACCGGCTCGCCGTTGACGGCGTCGAGCCGCGCGCGCACGAGCGGCGACACGCGCTCGAGCCGGGAGCCGTGCGCGGCGACGTGCGCGACGAGCGCGTCGCGCTGTTCGGGCTGGATGTCGAACAGGAACAGGCTCGGCAGCGCGGCTCCGTCGGGCCGCTCGAGGTCGCGGTCGAGCACCGCGCGCAGCTGCGGCACGAGGCCGAGCAGCAGC
>CAZQYK010000183.1:0-3540 GCA_964597285.1 uncultured Spirochaetales bacterium | reverse complement strand
GAGCGCGCCGACGAGCGCGTCGACGAGCAGCACCGCCGACGGATCGTCGGCCGCGGCGCGCGCGGCCGCGCGGCGCTCGTCCGCCGACGCGCCCCGCAGCGCGGCGACGACGGGATGGGTCACGTGCGGGATCCGCCGGCTGCGATCGATGCGACGCCAAGGCGCGACGCGGCGGTCCCTCCGTGGGTCACACGAGCGTCCAGCGCGCGGCCATCGGGTCCTCGCCGTCGCGGCCCACGCGGCCCTCGCGTTCGAGCTTGAGCAGGTGCGAGCAGACCGAGCTGCCGGCGGCGGCGTGCAGCGAGACGGGATAGGCCGCGTAGACCCGAGCGACGATCGCCGGGATCTCGTCGAGCCCGGCGCGCAGCGCCGCGACGATCTGCTCCTCGCGCTCGAGGCGGTGCGCGATGTACTCGCGCAGCTTCGCCGCGCCGTCGCGGATCACCGGGCCGTGCGCCGGGTAGATCGCCGCCGGCGCCTCGGCGAGCAGCCGCTCGAGCGAGCGCATGTAGTCGCCGAGGTCGCCGCCGTGGGCCGGGATCACCGTCGTGCCGACGCCGAGCACGTTGTCGCCGGAGAAGATCGACCCCTCCTGCTCGAGGACGAAGCACAGGTGGTCCTCGGCGTGGCCCGGCGTGTGCAGCGCGCGCAGCCGCGCGCCCTCGGTCTCGACGACGTCGCCGTCGCCCAGCGGCGAGATCTCGAAGTCCCACGGCGCGTCGAAGCCCGCGTGCGGTCGCTTCGACACGCGGAG
The DNA here is from genome assembly GCA_964597285.1 of uncultured Spirochaetales bacterium. GTDB lineage: Bacteria > Myxococcota_A > UBA9160 > UBA9160 > SMWR01 > JAHEJV01. Next base: position 2,786 of record CAZQYK010000183.1, on the reverse strand, counting down.
CGCGCCGTGGCGATCGATCACCTGCGCGGCGCCGCCGATGTGGTCGGGGTGGCCGTGTGTCAGCACGATCTCCTGGATCCGGCAGCCCGCGCACTCGAGGGCCGCATCGAGCACCGGCAGGTACGCCGGCACGCCCTGGCCGGTGTCGAGCAGGATCCGCTCGCGCCCGGTGCCGACGAGGTAGGTGTTGGTCCCCGGGCCGGTGAAGACGCCCGGGTTCTGGCCGAGCGCGACGACGACGCGCTCCGACCAGACGTCGACGTCCGGCAGGTCGAGCCCGATCATCGTCGGCGGCGTCTGGCTCATCCGGCCCTCTCGGGGTCGGCGGCCCGCCTCATGAACCGGCGACCGTCATCTTCGCGACGCGGACGCTCGGCGAGCCGACGCGCGAGAGCCAGGTCAGGTCGCTCCCGACCGCGTCGATGCCGGCCAGCATGTCCGCGAAGTTCGCCGCGATCGTGACCTCCTCGACCGGGTGCTGGATCTCGCCGCCCTCGATCCACAGGCCGGCCGCGCCGCGCGAGTAGTCGCCGGTCGTCGGATTGAAGCCCATTCCGATCAGCTCGGTCACGAGCAGGCCGCGCGGGGTGTCGGCGACGATCTCGTCGAGGGACGCGCTGCTCGGCTCGAGCCACAGGTTGCTCGGCCCGACGCCAGGCGCGCTGCCGGCCGAGCGCGTCGCGCTGCCGGTCGAAGCAAAGCCGAGCTTGCGCGCGCTGTAGGTGTCGAGCAGGTACGACGCGAGCCGCCCGCTCTCGATCACGTCGGTGCGGCGGCTCGGGAGGCCCTCGCCGTCGAAGGGGCGGCTGCCGAGGCCGCCCGGCCGCAGCCCGTCGTCGACGACGCAGACCGCGGGGCTCGCGACGACCTCGCCGAGCCGCCCGGCGAGGAAGCTCGTGCCGCGGTACACCGCGTAGCCACTGACGAGCCCGGCGAGCTGGCGCCACAGGCTCGCGGCGACGAGCGCGTCGAAGATCACCGGCACCTCGCAGGTCGCGACCGGACGCGCGCCGAGCCGGCGCAGCGCGCGCTGCGCGGCGCGGTGGCCGACCTCCTCGGGCGCCTCGAGCGCGCCGAGCCGACGCCCGACGCTCATCCAGTAGTCGCGCTGCATGCTGCCGTTCTGGCGCGCGATCGGCTCGGCGAAGAGCGAGTGCGAAGCCGACGCGTACTGTCCGACGAAGCCCTCGCTGTTCGCGTAGACGACGCGCGTGAAGCCCGACGCGGCCTGCGAGCCCTCGGAGTTCTCGATGCGCGGGTCGGCGTCGCGCGCAGCGCGCTCCGCGCGGCGCGCGGCGTCGATGTGCGCCTCGACGGTCACGTCGCGGTCGGCCGGGTCGAAGAGCGCGAGGTCCGGGGCGGCGTCGGGGTCGGCGAACCCGCCGTCGGGCAGGCCCGCGGCCGGGTCCTCGGCCGTCGCGCGCGCGAGCGCGACCGCGCGCCCGGCCATCGCGCGCACGGCGCCTTCGGCGAGGTCGCTCGTCGACGCGATCGCCTGCCGCACGCCGGCGCGCCCGCGCATCAGCGCGCGGACCCCGAGCGTGCGCTCGCGCGCCTGCACGACGAAGTCGATCTCGTCGCCGCGCACCCGCGTCTGGACCGAGTCCGACTCGACCGCCACCGCGTCGGCCGCGTCGGCGCCGGCCGCGCGGGCGGCGTCGAGCGCGGCGCCGGTCGCGTCGCGCAGGTCGCTCAACCCTCGGTCCCGCCGACGGTGAGGCCGTCGATGCGGACGGTCGGCAGCCCGACCCCGACCGGCACCGACTGCCCGTCCTTGCCGCAGGTGCCGACGCCGCGGTCGAGCGCGAGGTCGGCGCCGATCCGCGACACGCGCGTCAGCACGTCGGGGCCGTTGCCGATCAGCGTCGCGCCCTTGAGCGGCGCGCCGATCCGTCCGCCCTCGATCCGGTAGGCCTCGCTCGCCGAGAACACGAACTTGCCGCTCGTGATGTCGACCTGGCCGCCGCCGAAGTTCACCGCGTAGATGCCGCGCTCGACCGAACGCAGGATGTCCTCCGGGTCGTCGTCGCCGGCGAGCATGAAGGTGTTCGTCATCCGCGGCATCGGCAGGTGGGCGTAGCTCTCGCGCCGGCCGTTGCCGGTCGGCGCCATGCCCATCAGCCGCGCGTTGAGCCGGTCCTGGAGGTAGCCGCGCAGCACGCCGTCCTCGATCAGCACCGTGCGCTGGGTCGGCGTGCCCTCGTCGTCGACGTTCAGCGAGCCGCGCCGGGCCGGCAGCGTGCCGTCGTCGACGACGGTGACCCCGGGCGCGGCGACGCGCTCGCCGAGCCGACCGCTGAAGGCCGACGTGCGCTTGCGGTTGAAGTCGCCCTCGAGACCGTGGCCGATCGCCTCGTGGAGCAGGATGCCGGGCCAGCCGGGACCGAGGACGACCGTCATGCTGCCGGCGGGGCAGGGCACCGCCTCGAGGTTTCCGAGTGCGATCCGCACGACCTCGTCGACGAGCGCGCGCCAGCGCTCGGGCTCCTGGAGCCACTCGAAGCCGGTGCGCCCGCCGCAGCCCTGGTAGCCGATCTCCCGGCGCCGGCCGTCGCGCGCGATCACCTGGACGTTCAGCCGCACGAGCGGGCGCTCGTCGGCGACGCGCGTGCCGTCGCTCGCGACGACGAGCACCTGGCGGTGCTGCGACACGCAGCTCGCCATCACCTCGGCCACGCGCGGATCGCGCGAGCGGGCGTACGCGTCGATCGCCTCGACGAGGGCGATCTTGTCGCGCACGTCGGCGTCGGTCGGCGGGCGCGCGACCGGGTAGAGGTCGTGCCCGG
>CAZQYK010000182.1:0-3623 GCA_964597285.1 uncultured Spirochaetales bacterium | reverse complement strand
AGCCCGGCGCCGCCGTGCTCCTCGGGCAGCAGCAGGCCCGGAATCCCGATCTCGCCGAGCCCCTTCCACAGCGCCGGGTCGTGGCCGGCGCCGGCGTCGAAGAGCTCGCGCAGCCGCGGCGGCGGGCACTCGCGCGCGACGAATCCGCGCACGGTCTCCTGCAGCAGCTGCTGCTCGTCGGTCAGGCCGAAGTGCATCGGGGCTCCCGAGGCCGGAGTAGTAAGTGATCTTGACTATCTGGTCAAGCGGGCTTACCGTGTGCACGTGGCCCACGCGACCTCGATCCAGCCCGGCCGCGACGCCGACGCGCTCGCCGGCGCGCTCCGCGAGCTGGGCCGCTACGACATCGGGGTGCTGCTGCAGCAGCTCTCGCGCGACTTCGAGCGCCGCGCGCGCGCGACGCTGAAGCGGCGGGGCCACACGCGGCTGCAGCCCTCGCACCAGGTCGTGCTCGCGAGCATCGGCACGCGCGGCTGCCGCCTCACCGATCTCGCGCGCCGCGCCGGCATGACGAAGCAGGCGATGGGACAGATCGTCGACGACCTGCAGCGCCTCGGCTACGTCGAGCGCACGCCCGACCCGGCCGACGGCCGCGCGAAGATCGTGCGCTTCACGTCGGCCGGCCACGACTTCGTCTGCGACGCGTCGGAGACGATGGCGCGCATCTGGGGCGAGTACGCGTCGCTGCTCGGCGACGGCGCCGAGCTCGACCGGCTCCAGCAGACGCTGCGCCGGCTGCTGCGCGGCGTCCGCCAGCAGCCGGCGGGCGACGCGTAACGCGCTCGGCCGCCTAACTCTCGGCTTCGGGCGACTCGAGGCGCGGGAAGAGCGGCGCGCCGCGCCTCGTCTCGGCTCCCGGGCGCACGCCGCCCCACGCTGCGTCCTCCGGCAGGCGGGCCTTCGCGAGCGCGCCGTCGAGGCCGAGGCCGGCGAGGATCTCCTCGGCGGCGCGCGGCAGGAAGGGCGAGAGCAGCAGCGCCGCGACGCGCAGCGCCTCGCAGCAGGTGTGAAGCGCGGTGCGCACCTCGCCGGCGCGCGCCGGATCCTTCGCCGCCTTCCAGGGCTCGCGCTGCTCGAGGTAGCGGTTCGCCGCGTCGACGGCGCGCATCGGCGCGTCGAGCGCCCGGTGGATCTCCATCGCGCGCATGTGCGCGTCGACCGCGCGCGCGGCGTCGGCGAATGCCTCGCGCACCGTGTGCTCGAGCTCACCGGGCGGGTCGGGCTCGGGGATCCGGCCCTCACAGAAGCGTCCGGTCATGTTCAGCGTGCGGCTCAGCAGGTTGCCGAGCTTGTTCGCGAGGTCGGCGTTCGAGCGCGCGACGAGTGCCTCCTCGTTGAAGGTGGCGTCCTGGCCGAAGGCCATCTCGCGCAGCAGGAAGTAGCGCACGTTCTCGAGCCCGTAGCGCTCGAAGAGCTCGCCCGGCGACACGCGGTTTCCGGTGCTCTTCGAGACCTTGCGCTCGTCCTGGTTCCAGTAGCCGTGCACGTTCACGTGGCGCGGCAGCTCGAGACCGAGCGCGTGCAGCATCGTCGGCCAGAACACCGCGTGCGGCTTCAGGATGTCCTTGCCGATCAGGTGCTCGGCGCCCGACCAGTGCGTCGCGAAGTCGGCCGCGTCCGGATAGCCGAGACCGCTCAGGTAGTTGATCAGCGCGTCGAACCAGACGTAGCAGACGTAGTCGCGGTCGAAGGGCAGCTCGATGCCCCAGTCGAGCCGCTCCTTCGGGCGCGAGATGCACAGGTCGCCGAGGCCACTCTCCTCGCGCAGCATGCCGAGCACTTCGTTGCGGTAGCGCTCGGGGCGCACGAAGTCGGGCCTGGACTCGAGCACTTCCTCCAGCCACGCGAAGTGGCGGGTCATCAGGAAGAAGTAGTTCGACTCGGCGCGCCGCTCGGGCGCGCGCTCGTGGTCGCGGCACAGGCCGTCGACCATGTCGCGCTCGGTGAGGAAGCGCTCGCAGCCGACGCAGTACAGGCCCTCGTACTCGCGAAACTCGATCTCGCCGGCGTCGTGGATGCGCTGGAGGACGCCCTGAACGACGCGCCGGTGCGCCTCGTCGGTGGTGCGGATGAAGCGGTCGTAGCGCAGCCCGATCGCGTCCCAGGTCGAGCGGAAGACCGCGGAGTAGCGGTCTGCGATGTCCTTCGGCGAGACCCCCTCGGCCGCGGCCGCCTCGCGGATCTTCTCGCCGTGCTCGTCCGTCCCCGTCAGGAACACGACGTCCTCGCCGCACAGGCGCCGGTAGCGGGCGAGGGTGTCGGCGACGATCGTCGTGTAGGTGTGGCCGATGTGGGGATCGCCGTTGACGTAGTAGATCGGCGTCGTGATCGTGTACGGGGCCGGGGACATCGGGCGCAACTGTAGCGGCGATCGCAACTCGCCGGGCAGACGCCGGAGATCCGCCGGTCGCCTGCTGTGGGAGAACGCCGCGAAGATCTACCGGATCGACGAGCCGGACCGGCCGGCGCCGGACGCGTAGGAGCGCGAACGAGGCCTGCGCCGCGCTCGACCTAACGCCGGAACTGCCGGAAGTCGGGCTTGCGCTTCTCGAGGAACGCCCGCACCGCCTCGACGTTCTCCGGCGAGCCGGCCATCTGCTTCATGCCCTCGTTCTCGGCCTCGAACGCGGCGCGGACGCCGTCGCGGTGCGCGCGCAGCAGCGTGCGCTTCGTTGCCTGCAGCGCCGACACCGGGTACTGCGCGATCTCGCGCGCCACCGCGAGCGTCGCCTCGAGCAGCTGCGCGTCGGGGAACACGCCGGCCGCCATGCCGAGCTTCACGGCCTGGCCGGCGTCGATCCACTCGGCGGTGTAGAAGAGCTCGGCCGCGCGCTGCGAGCCGATCACCTGCTGCAGCAGGTAGCTGCTCGCCCCCTCCGGCACGAGCCCGAGCGCGACGAAGGGCAGCCGCAGCCGCACGCTCTCGCCGACGTAGACGATGTCGCAGTGGAACAGGAAGGTGGCGCCGATGCCGACCCCGACGCCCTTCGCGGCGGCCAGCAGCGGCTTGTCGAAGGCCTCGAGCGCCTCCATGCAGCCGTAGTAGCCGTTCGGCATGCCGTCGGGGCGCTCGGCCGCGGCGCCGAAGGCGCCGAGGTCCTGACCGGCCGAGAAGTCGCCGCCGGCGCCGGTGACGACGACGACCGCGACGCGCGGGTCCTTGCGCGCGTCGTCGAGCGCGTCGCGCAGCCCGTCCCACTGCGGGTCGTCGAAGGCGTTCTTCTTCTCGGGGCGGTTCAGCGTGACGAGCAGCACCCCTTCGTCGTCGAGCTCGCGCAGCACCGGGTCGGGCATGCTCACCTCCAGCGGAGGGGCATGATAAGTCAGTCGATCCTGCCGATCGACGCCGGGAGCGGCGCCGTGATGTACCCTGGGCGCCGGCGCACGCCCGGGGGAGGCCGCATGATCGACTACAACCCCTTCGCCGAAGCGGTGATGGCGGACCCGTACCCGATCTACCGGCGGCTGCGCGACGAGGCGCCGGTCTACCGGCTCGCCGACCACCCGTGCTGGGCGCTCTCGCGCTTCGAGGACGTCTGGAACGCGAGCATGGACGCCGAGTCGTTCTCGGTCGCGGGCGGCACGACGCCGAGCCAGCTGCTGACGAAGATCCAGCCCGTCAC
>CAZQYK010000181.1:0-7578 GCA_964597285.1 uncultured Spirochaetales bacterium | reverse complement strand
CCTGATCCGCCTGCCGCGCTAGCCGGCGGAATCCCGCGCTGTCGGGGCCGCCGCGCGGGCCACGGGGCCGCGCACCGTCGTATGACCGCTCCACGGCTTTCGAGAGCGTAGGTGGCGCCGTTCGTCGTGCCGGAGAACCCTTCGAGGCCGTGCGATGCGCTGGGCCGGGGCATCCAGGCCAGATGGCCGTTGGAAGGTCGCATTGCGTTGGTTTTCTCTTGACAGGATTCAAAGATCGCCTCGCAGGGTCGCTCTCGATGATCCCGGCGGATCGAGTTGGCTCGCGCATCGAGCGGTGGCCCAGGAGCGCACTCAGGGTCGCGCTTCGAGCTGCCGAGGACAGGCCCATGCGCGCTGCGCTCGTTGCACTTGGACTGGCGTTCGTCTCGGGATGCACCTCCCCCCTACCGCCCGATCTCGTTGGCCGGTGGAGGTCCGACGAGGCGCGGACTCTCGCCGACATCGATCAGCGCGGGCTGCACACGCCGGAGCAGCGGGCTGCGCTGGACGAGATGTTCGGAGAGCTCGTGCTCGAGTTCCGCGCCGATGGGACCTACGACTGGATGATCGATGGGTACAGAGAGACTGTCGAGTTCCGCATCCTCGAGATCGGTCCGGGCTACGTGGAGTTCGAAGGCTACGACGCCCTCCTCGACCAGATGACGCGAAGGCGGATCTGGCTCGAGGGCCGTGACTCCTTCTGGATCTGGGCCGGAGGCGAGCAGCGCCGGTTCAAGGAGTACTTCCGGCGCGAGCCGTAAGGGTCGCCGTTCGACGGAGTGACGCGGTCTACGCGAGCCGCCGGCTTCGCGCGATCGCGGCGAGGCCCAGCGCCAGCAGCGCCGCGCTCGTCGGCTCGGGGATCTGCGTCAGCGTCGCGAGGGCGGGCGTGCCGAGCACCTCGAAGGTCTCGCCGGTCGGCACGGAGCCGCCGAAGAGGAAGAAGCGGCCGCTCCAGTCGTCGAGGTCGAGCGACGTCGGGAAGACCGGCGCGCTCAGTGCGGTCGCGCTGCCGTCGAGCAGCCGCACGCTGAAGAAGGTCACCGTCAGGCTCGTGCCGGCGATCGCGACCGGCGCCGACGCGCCGAGCACGAGCTCGTCGCCGAGCACCGGCTGGTCGTTCGCCGCGCTGCTTCCGAACTCCGTCGCGAACGAGATCGGCCCGACGCTCGCGGTGCCGCTCCAGCTCCCGGCGCCGTCGCCGACGACCTCGACGCGGAAGCGGTCGGACGTCGTCAGCGTGATCCCGTTCAGCGCGAGCGCGCCGCCGTCGCTCACCGAGCCGACGCTGCCCTCGTAGACCAGCCGCAGCGGCGCCGCATCCGACGCGAGCGGCGCCAGTGCGACGGAGAGCGCAACGAGAGCCCCGAACCGCATCCGCATCCGCATCCGTCCTCCGCAGACTTCTCCCGGAAGTGGCGCTTTCGACCGCGAGGTGTCGAAACTGGAGGACGATCCGTATCGATGGGTTATCCACCCGCCACGCCGACGTCCGGCTCTTCGCCCCGAAACAGCCACTCCTCCGCCTCGGCGTGCGAGTCGAACACGCGCAGCTCGATCGGGATGCGCCGCGCGAGCACCGACACCATCCGCAGCATCCCGTACGACGCGGCCTTGCGCGTCACCGCAGCCCAGCGCATCCCCGTCATCGGAGCGCCCTCGAGGCGCTCGACGTGGTCGAGCATCTTCTCCGCCTGCGCCGGCGTCAGCGGCTCGCCGATCTCGGTGTGGTCCGAGAGCAGCGCGAAGCCGCGCTCGTAGCGCGGGTCGCGCACGATCCGGTCGATCGCCGCGAAGACCTCGTCGAGCGTGAAGTCGCCGCGCATCCAGATCCGCGCGCATCGGCGCTGCACGTCGATGTCGATCTCGATAGCGATCGGACCGCCCTCCCCGCCGGCCCGACGCTAGCACGAAACCCGGCGCGCGGTGGTGGATTCCCCTACCGCGCCGGCGGCTCGGCGAACGCCGCGTCGCGGATCTCGAAGACGTCGTCGGCGAGCGCATCGTCGACGACGAGCGCGTGGGCGCGGCACCGCGACGCGGCGAGCACGTCGTCGAGCACGCGCTCGAGCCGCGTCGCCGTCGCCGCGTTCGCGGCGATCGCGATGCGCTCGACCTCGCGGCCCACGGAGACCGACGCGTCGGACTTCGACTTGTTGATCGCGTCCCAGCACGCGACCGCGACGTCGAAGCTGCCGGGGTCGTCCGGCGCCGGCACGCCGTGGAAGTCGCTCTCGTCGGGCCAGCGCGCGCCGTGGATCGTCGGCTCGCCCTTCTCCTCGGCGAAGGCCCACGACCAGACCTCCTCGGCGATGAAGGGCGCGAAGGGCGCGAACAGCCGCAGCAGCACGTCGAGACCGAGACGCAGCGCGGCGAGCGCCGACGCGCGTCCCGCCACGGCGTCCGGGCCCTCGACGCGCGCGCGCAGCTTTGCGAGCTCGATGAACGCGTCGGTGAAGTGCGACCAGAAGAACGACTCCACTTCCTGGAGCACCGGCGCGTGCTGGAAGCGATCGAAGCTCTCCGTCGAGCGCGCGACGAGCTCGCGCAGCTTCGCGGCGAACGCGCGGTCGAGCTCGTTCGCGATCGGGCCGTCGGGCCCGTCCTGCGCGAGCACGAACTTTCCGGCGTTGAAGAGCTTCGTCACCAGGCGCTTGCCGACCTTGAACACCTTCTCGTCGAGCGCGGTGTCGACGCCGAGCCGCGCGCTCGCGGCCCAGTAGCGCACGCCGTCGGCGGTGTACTGGTCGAGCAGCGGCAGCGGCGTCACGACGTTGCCCTTGCTCTTCGACATCTTCTTGCGGTCGGGGTCGGTGATGAAGCCCGACACCGCAGCGTGACGCCACGGCACCGAGTCCTCGTGCAGCAGCGCCTTCGCGATCGTGTAGAAGGCCCAGGTACGAATGATGTCCTGGCCCTGCGGGCGCAGGTCGGCCGGGAAGAGCGCCGCGTGGCGCTCGGGGTCCGTGCCCCAGTGCGAGCTGATCTGCGGCGTCAGCGAGCTCGTGAACCAGGTGTCGAAGATGTCGGTCTCGGCCGAGAAGCCGCCGGGCCGCTCGCGCTGCGCGGCGTCGTAGCCGGGCGGCAGGTCGACGGTGGGATCGACCGGCAGCCGGTCGGCGCTCGGCAGGATCGGCCGCGCATGGTCGCGGCGACCCTCGGCGTCGAGCGGGTACCACACCGGGATCGGCACGCCGAAGTAGCGCTGTCGGCTGATGCACCAGTCCTGGCTCAGGTTGCGCGTCCAGTCCTCGTAGCGCTTGTGCATGTGCGCCGGGTGCCAGCGGACCTCGGCGCCCTTCGCGAGCAGTGCCTCGCGGTGCTCGAGCAGCTTCACGAACCACTGGCGCGTCGGCACGAACTCGAGCGGGCGCTCGCCCTTCTCGAAGAACTTCACCGCGTGCTGGATCGGCTTCGGGTCGGCGACGAGCGGCGCGCCGCCGCCGGTCGCGCTCGCCGCCGGATCGCGCAGCAGCTCGACGACGCGCCTCTGCGCCTGCGCGACGTTCTTGCCGGCGAGCTCGGCGTAGGCGGCGTTCGCGGCCGCCGGGTCGAGGCTCTCCCAGCCCGGCGCGCCGAACTCGGCCGGCGCGAGCCGGCCGTCGCGCCCGACGAGCTGGCGCAGCGCGAGGCCGTGCTCGCGCCACCACTCGACGTCGGTCTGGTCGCCGAAGGTGCACACCATCAGGATGCCGGTGCCCTTCTCCGGGTCGGCCTTCTCGCTCGGGAAGATCGGCACCGGCACGCGGAAGAGCGGCGTCACCGCGCGCTTGCCGAAGAGCGCGCGGTAGCGCGCGTCGCCGGGGTGCGCGGTGACGCCGACGCAGGCCGCGAGCAGCTCGGGCCGCGTCGTCGAGATCACGAACGCACCGCCGCCCTCGACCGCGAACTCGAGGTCGTGGTACGCGCCCGGCCGCTCGCGGTCCTCGAGCTCCGCCTGTGCGACGGCGCACTGGAAATCGACGTCCCACATCGTCGGGGCGTGGCGGCTCTCGACGTGCCCGCGCGCGAAGAGGTCGAGGAAGGAGTACTGCGCGACGCGCCGCGAGCGGTCGTCGATCGTCTGGTACTCCTGCCGCCAGTCGATCGACAGGCCGAGGCGCTCCCAGAGCTCCTTGAACGACTTCTCGTCGAGCGCGGTCACGCGCTCGCAGGCCTCGATGAAGTTCGGGCGCGACAGGCGGCGCGGCGGCTGCTTGCGCTGCTTCGCGCTCGCCTCCTCGAGCGCGAGGCCGGGCTCGTACGGCGCCGTCGGGTCGCAGCGGATGTGGAAGTAGTTCTGCACGCGGCGCTCGGTCGGGAGCCCGTTGTCGTCCCAGCCCATCGGGTAGAAGACGTTCCGGCCGCGCATGCGCTGGAAGCGGGCGAGCACGTCGGTGTGGGTGTACGAGAAGACGTGGCCCGGGTGCAGCGAGCCCGACGCCGTCGGCGGCGGGGTGTCGATGACGAAGGTCTCGGAGCGTGGCCGGGTCGGGTCCCAGTGGTAGACCCTTCTCTTCTGCCACGCCTCGTGCCAGCGCCGTTCGGCGGCGGCCGAGTCGAAGTGCTTCGGAAGGGTCGTCGGGTCGATCACGCGCATCGGGAGCGCGCAGCATACGGCAGCCCGACGGCGCGTCGCCGGCGCCCCGGGGCCCGGAACGAGCCCTCCCCCAGGGGCCGACGCTTGCGGGCGGTCCGGCGGACCGATAGCTTCCGCGCCCCGCCGGTGGTGGACCGGTACCCAGGAGCCCCGATGGCCAAGACTTCCCAGGTGCTGCGCGACCGGCGCCGCAAGAAGCTGATCGCCAAGCACGCCGCGAAGCGCGCCGAGCTGCGCGCGAAGCTGAAGGACGCCGAGGTCTCCGTCGAGGAGAAGCTCGAGGTCCAGAAGCAGTTCGCGAAGCTGCCGCGCAACTCCTGCCCGACGCGCCTGAACCGACGCTGCGAGGTGTCGGGCCGCTCGCACGGCTACTACCGCAAGTTCTCGATCTCGCGCATCGCGCTGCGCGACCTGGCGCTGAAGGGTCAGCTGCCGGGCGTGCGCAAGTCGAGCTGGTAGGGAGGGAGCGCCCGGTGAAGGAAGGGATCCATCCCGGCTACCACAAGGTGCTCTTCGTCGACACCGCGACCGGCCACGAGTGGGTGAGCCGCTCGACGAAGACCTCGTCGGAGACCAAGCAGGTCGACGGCGAGGAGCTGCCGGTGATCAAGCTCGAGATCTCGTCGCACAGCCATCCGTTCTGGACCGGCACGCTGCGCGAGCTCGACGCCGACGGCAAGATCGACCGCTTCCGCCGCCGCTACGGCAAGGGCAAGAAGTAGCCTCGCCGCGCGGCGAGGCGCTGCTAGCGCAGCGGCCCGCCGAGCGCCTTGTGGACGCGGCGCTTCAGGCGCTGGCCCTCGGGCGCGAGCTTCGCGAGGTCGGCCTGCACCAGGAAGGGGTCGAGGCCGCCGTGCTTCTGCACGCTGCGGATCGCGCGCGTCGTCACGCGCAGCGGCACCGGGCGGCGCAACGCGTCGCTGTAGAAGGTCACGCGCTGGAGGTTCGGGTCGAAGCGGCGGTTCGTCTTGCGGTTGGAGTGCGAGACGTTGTGGCCGGACTGGGCCCGGGTGCCGAGGAGCTCGCAGCGGCGCGCCATGGGGTCTTCCTTCGCGACGGGGATCGACGGAGGGGAGCTAGGTAGCGGAAGGAGCTGGCGCCGGTCAAGCGATGCCCCCGAGGGAACCGGTCGTCGCGCTTGTCTGCGGCCGGCGCTGCCGCCAGAATGGCCTCGGGCTCCGCGCGGAGCCCGGGGGACGAGAGAGGGTGATCCGCTTCCTTCACTCGGGCGACTGGCAGCTCGGGATGACGCGGAGCGTGCTCGGCGACGAGGCCCAGGCGCGCTTCGCCGACGCGCGCTTCGCGGCGATCCGCCGCATCGGGGCGATCGCGCGCGACGAGCGCTGCGACTTCGCACTCGTCTGCGGCGACGTGTTCGAGTCGAACCGCGTCGAGCGCCGAACGCTCGCGCGCGCGCTCGACGCGCTCGCCGACGTGCCGGTGCCCGTCTACCTGCTGCCCGGCAACCACGACCCGCTCGACGCCGCGTCGGTGCTGCACTCGGCGGCGTTCCGCGACGCGGCGCCCGCGCACGTCCACGTGCTCGCCGACGCCGCGCCGCGCGAGGTCGCTCCCGGCGTCGAGCTGGTCGGCGCGCCGTGGCGTAGCCGGCGCCCCGAGGCGAACCCGGCGCTCGCGGCGCTCGACGCGCTGGGCCCCCCCGGTCCCCTGCGGATCCTGGCGGCGCACGGCGGGCTCGACGCGATCACGCCGGAGCGCCGCGACGCGACGCTGCTGCCGCTCGCGCCGATCGAGCGCGCGATCGCCGACGGTCGCCTGCACTACGCGGCGCTCGGCGACCGCCACTCGCTGACCCGCGTCGGATCCGACGGCCGCATCGCCTACGCCGGCGCGCCCGAGCCCACCGACTTCGCCGAGCGCGAGCCCGGCTTCGCGCTCGTCGTCGAGCTCGACCGCGACGGCGTCCGCAGCGCCGCGCACCGCGTCGGCACCTGGCGCTTCGCGCAGCCCGAGCCCTTCGCGCTCGACGGCGACGCCGACCTCGACCGGCTCGAGGCGTGGCTCGGCGACGCCGACGCGAAGGAGCGCACCGCGCTGCGCCTCGATCTGCACGGGCGGCTCGACCTGCGCGGCGCCGCGCGCCTCGAGGCCGCGCTCGAGCGCGCGCGCGACCTGTTCGCCGGCGTCGACGTGCGCGACGACGGGCTCGCCGTCGCGCCGGCCGACGCCGACCTCGCCGGTACGGAGCTCGCCGGCTTCGCCGCGCGCGCGGCCGCGCGGCTGCGCGCCGAGGCGCGCGGCGACGACGACGACGCCGCGACCGCGCGCGACGCGCTGGCGCTGCTCGTGCGGCTCGCCGGCAGCGAGGCGGCGGCGCCGTGAGGATCCGCCGGCTGCGCCTGCGCCACTATCGCGGCATCGACGAGCGCGAGCTCGCGTTCGCGCCGAGCGGCGTCACCGTCGTCGTCGGGCCGAACGAGGTCGGCAAGTCGAGCCTCGCCGAGGCCGTCGAGCTGCTCTTCGACGAGCGCGACGACACGACGAAGCAGCGCGTGCGCGAGATCCAGCCGGTCGACCGCGACGAGGGCAGCGAGGTCGAGGCCGACGTCGAGCACGGCCCCGGCGCGTTCACGTACGCCAAGCGCTTCCCCCGCCGCAGCGCGACCACGCCCGCGCTGCGCGCGCCGCGCGTCGAGACCTTCACCGGACGCGAGGCGCACGAGCGCGCCTGGGCGCTGCTCGAGCAGCACGTCGACGTCGCGCTGTGGCGAGCGCTGCGCGTCGTGCAGGGCGCGCCGCTCGCGCAGCCAGAGCTCGACGCGGCGCCGAGCCTCGCGGCCGCGCTCGACCGCGCGGCCGGCGTGCGCGGCGGCGGCGAGGGCGAGGAGAGCCTGTTCGACGCGGCGCGCGCGGCCTGCGAGGAGCACTTCACGCCGACCGGCCGCGAGCGCCGCGAGCTCGCGGCGCACGACGACGCGCGGGCGCGCGCGCGCGACGACGAGGCGGCGGCGCGGGCCGCCCGCCGTGCGCGCGGGCGC
>CAZQYK010000180.1:0-5178 GCA_964597285.1 uncultured Spirochaetales bacterium | reverse complement strand
GCGCGCAGCAGCTCGCGCCGCGTGAGGCCGGGCAGCGCTCGCACGAGCCGCGCGGCGGGCGTCTTCGCGTCAGGGCTGCGCATGGGAATCGGAGTCTCTCCCCGCGCGATGCCGATGGCCACCCGACCCGGCGCCGCGCTCCGGCTCCGCCTCGCGCTCGCCGAAGGTCGCGACCAGGCCGCGCACGAGCTCGGCGCGCTCGGCCTCCGATAGGCGCGCCTCCGGGTGCAGCTGCCGGTAGGTCCACAGCGACATCTCGCCCTCGCGCACCATCTCGGCCGCCTCGTCGCCGTGGTTGTGCTCGCCGAGCCACGCCGTCCATCGCTTCACGTCGCCCTCCCCGCGGCGCGCGCGAGCGCGCGGCCCTTCCAGATCGCGAAGAGCGCCGGGTACACCAGCAGCTCGAGCGCGAACGAGCTCGCGAGCCCGCCGACCATCGGCGCCGCGATGCGCTTCATCAGGTCGGCGCCGATGCCGCTGCTCCACAGCAGCGGCAGCAGGCCCGCCGTCATCGCGACGACCGTCATCAGCTTCGGCCGGATCCGCCGCGCGGCCCCCTCGACGATCGCCTCCTCGAGGTCGGCCGCGTCGTGCAGGCGCCCCTCGGCCGCGCGGCGGCGGTGCGCGAGCGTCAGGTACAGCAGCATCACGACGCCGGTCTGCGCGTCGAGGCCCGCCAGCGCGATCAGCCCGACCCAGACGCCGATGCTCAGGTTGTAGTCGAGCAGCCACAGCAGCCAGAACGCGCCGACGAGCGAGAACGGGACCGCGAGCAGCACGATCCCGGTCTCCACCGCCGAGCGCGTGTTCAGGTAGAGCAGCAGGCCGACGACGAAGAGCGTCAGCGGCACGACGAGCTTCAGCCTCTCCACCGCGCGCTCGAAGTACTGGAACTGGCCGGCCCACTCGATCCGCGTGCCGGCCGGCAGCGCGACCCGATCCGCGACCGCGCGCTTCGCATCGCGCACGTAGTCGACGATCGGACGCTCTCCGACGTCGACGAACACGAAGCCGACGAGCTTCCCCGACTCGCTGCGGACGAAGGGCGGGCCCATCGCGAACTCGATCTCGGCGACCTGCGCGAGCGGGACCTGCGCCCCCTGCGGCGTCGCCACGAGCACCCGGCGCAGCGCGTCGAGGTCCTCGCGGAAGTCGCGCGCATAGCGGACGTTGATCGGGTAGCGCTCGCGGCCCTCGACGGTCCACGAGACGTTGCGGCCGCCGATCGCGGTCTCGACGACCTCGTTCACGTCGCGAACGCGCAGGCCGTAGCGCGCCGCCTCCTCGCGCCGCGTGCGCACGTCGAGGAAGAAGCCGCCGGTCGTCCGCTCGGCGACGGCGCTGCGCGTGCCGGGCACGTCGGCGAGCGCGCGCTCGATCGCCGTCGCCGTCCGCTCGATCGCCGCGAGGTCGTCGCCGAAGACCTTGATCCCGAGCTGGCTGCGGATGCCGGTCGCGAGCATCTCGGTGCGCGTCTGGATCGGCATCCAGAAGAGGTTCGGCATGCCCGGATAGCGCAGCTTCTCGTCCATCTCGCGGATGAGCCGCTCCCAGGTCATGCCCTCGCGCCACTGATCGCGCGGCTTCAGCGTCACGAGGGTCTCCATCATCGAGAGCGGCGCCGGGTCGGTCGGGCTGCGCGCGCGGCCGGCCTTCCCGAAGACGCGCGCGACCTCCGGGAACTCCATCAGCTCGCGGTCCATGCGCTGGAGCACGTCGGCCGCCTCGGTCACCGACATGCCGGGCGGGGCCGTCGGCATGTAGAGAATCGTCCCCTCGTTGAGGGGCGGCATGAACTCGCTGCCGAGCGAGAGCGCGACCGGGACGGTCGCGCCCATCACGAGCAGCGCGCCGACGACGACAGCGCCGCGACGCCGGACGACGGTGCGCACCACCGGCGCGTAGGCGGCGACGAGCCAGCGGTTGACCGGGTGCGCCTCCTCGCCGCGGATGCGCCCGCGGATGAAGAGCGCCGCGAGCGCGGGAGTCAAGGTCACCGAAAGGATCGCCGCGAACCCCATCGCGTAGGTCTTCGTGTACGCCAGCGGCTTGAACAGGCGGCCCTCGGTCGCCTCGAGCGTGAAGATCGGCAGGAACGAGACCGTGATCACGAGCAGCGCGAAGAAGACCGACGGACCGACCTCCTGCATCGCCTGGAGGATCACTGAATTTCGCTCGTCCGTCCGGCCACTTGCCTCCCACTCCTCGAGTCGTTTGTGGACGTTCTCGACGAGGATGATCGACGCGTCGACCATCGCGCCGATCGCGATCGCGATGCCGCCGAGCGAGACGATGCTCGCGGTGAGCCCCTGATGGAGCATCGGCACGAACGCGAGCACGACGCCGATCGGAATCATCAGGATCGGGATCAGCGCGCTGCGCACGTGCAGCAGGAAGGCGAAGATCACGAGGGAGACGATCAGCATCTCTTCTACGAGCGTCCGCGTCAGCGTGTCGACCGCGCCCTGGATCAGCTCGGAGCGGTCGTAGGTCACGACGATCTCCACGCCTTCCGGCAGGCCCGCCTCGACCTCGGCGAGCCGCTCCTTCACCCGCTCGATCACGCGCAGCGCGTTCTCGCCCCAGCGCATCACGACGATGCCGCCGACGACCTCGCCCTCGCCGTCGAGCTCGACCAGGCCGCGGCGCATGTCGGGGCCGAGCTGCACGACGGCGACGTCCTCGAGGTACACGGGAGCGCCCGTGTCGCCCACCCGGAGCGGCACGCGCCGAAGGTCCTCGACCTCCCGCACGTAGCCCCGGCCGCGGATCGCGTACTCGTGCCCGGCGAACTCGACGGTGCGGCCCCCGACGTCCTCGTTCGACTCGCGGACGGCGCGGATCACGTCCTGGATCGGGATCCCGAACGCGAGCAGCCTGTTCGGGTCGACCTGCACCTGGTACTGGCGCACGAAGCCGCCGACCGACGCCACCTCGGCGACGCCTGGAACGCTCTCGAGCGCATAGCGCAGGTTCCAGTCCTGGAGGCTGCGCAGGTCGGCGAGGTCGAGCCGGCCCGTGCGGTCGACGAGCGCGTATTCGAACACCCAGCCGACCCCGGTCGCGTCGGGCCCGAGCACCGGCGTCACGCCGGCCGGGAGCTGGCCCTGGACGCCGGAGAGGTACTCGAGCACCCGGCTGCGCGCCCAGTAGAGGTCGGTGCCGTCGTCGAAGATCGCGTAGACGAACGACAGCCCGAACATCGACTGGCCGCGCACGAAGCGCACCTCGGGCGCCGCGAGCAGCCGTGCCGAGATCGGGTAGGTGATCTGGTCCTCGACGAGGCCCGGGCTCTGGCCCGGCCACTCGGTGAAGACGATCACCTGGACGTCGGAGAGGTCGGGGATCGCGTCGAGCGGGGTCTGGCGCAGCGACGCCACGCCCCACGCCGCGGCTGCGACGACGGCCAGCACCGTGAGCCCGCGGTTGCGCGCGCAGAGCGCGATCAGCCGTCCGATCGGGCCCTGCGGCTCGGCGTCGCGCGGCGGCGCCGCCATCACCACTGATCCAGCGCCGCGCGCAGTCGGCTCTCGGACGCGATCAGGAAGGTCGCCGACGTGACGATCTCGTCGCCGGCCTCGATCCCGGACAGGATCTCGAGCTCCTCGCCGCTGCGCAGCCCGACCTCGACCGCCTGCGGGCGGAAGCGCCCGCCGCCGAGCGCGCGGAACACGAAGCTCCGCTCTCCGGCATGGAGCACCGCCGACTGCGGCACGACGAGGCGCTCGCCGCGCTCGACGTGCAGGCGCACGTTCGCGTACATGTCGGGCCGCAGCGCGAGCTCCGGGTTCGCGACCTCCAGGCGGAGGCGCGCGGTGCGCGTCGTCGGGTCGAGCGTCGGGTGGACGTAGGCGACGCTGGCCTCGAAGCGGCGCTCGGGCAGGTACGGGAGCGTCACGGTCGCCGTCTGCCCCTCGCGGACCAGCGGCAGCTCGGACTCGTAGACCTCGGCCTCGATCCAGACGCGCGTGAGCGACGCGATCCGGTACAGCCGCTGTCCGGGTTGGAACGCGCTCCCCGCGACGAGGCTCTTCTCGACGACGTAGCCGCTCACCGGCGCGCGGATCGGCAGCTGCTCGACGGGCTCGCCCGTCCGCTCGAGGCGCTCGAGCTCGCGCTCGGCGACGTCCCAGAGCCGCAGCCGGTTGCGCGCCGCGCGCACGAGGTAGTCGGCGCGGTCGGGCGCCGAGCTGCGCTGCGCTCGCTCCTGGCTGCGCAGCGCCTGGACGTACTCCTCCTGCGCGGCGTAGAGCTCCGGGCTGTAGACGGTGAAGAGCGTCTCGCCGCGCTCGACCGGATTGCCGATCGCGTCGACGAAGATCTCCCGGACCCAGCCGTTCACCTTCAGCGAGACGTCCGCGAGCGTGGTCTCCTCGGCGACGACGCGTCCGAGGGCGCGAATCGTCGTCGTCAGAGCCCGGCGTTCGGCAGTCGCGGTGCGGACCCCGACGCGCTGGAGGCGGCCCGGGTCGAGGCGGAACTCGGCGGGATGAGCTCCCTCCCCGGCGTGCGCCGCGTGCCCCTCCTCGCGCTCGGTCGCACCGACTCCCTCGAGCCGCAGCCCCGGCGTACCGACGGTCAGCGATCCCTCGGCCCGCGCGGCGTCACCACCGGGCGGCCTCGCGGAGAGGGCCACGTTCCAGGTGCCGCCCATCGGCACCTCGAAGTCGGCGCGGTAGCGGCCACCGCCGACCTCGATCACCGGCGCGGGGCCGCCCATCGCCGGCATCGCCCCCATCGCGTGCATCCGCACCGCGGCCTCGATCCGCGCGCCCGCGACCGGCCGACCGCCCGCATCGCGCAGCTCGAGCCACAGCGCGTTGCTCCCGACACGCGGGACCGCGGGATCGAGCGACGCCTCGATCACCAGGCCGCCCGCGCGGACCTCGACCGGCTCCGGGCGGTCTCCACAGCTCCCGACGGCGATCGGGAGCGCCAACGTCGCCAGCATCCTCCGCGCGCGCATGACTTGCCTCCTCACCAGTCGACGCCGGGAATGCGCCCCAGCGCTGCGTCGAGCTCCGCACGCCGACGCCCGCCGTCGGCGAGCGCCTCCTCGTAGCCGAGCTCGACGGAGAGCAGATTGCGCTCCGCGTCGATCAGCTCGAGGAAGCCGTTGCGCCCGGTCTCGAAGCCGGATCGCGCCGCCGCGACCCGATCGCGTGCGGCGGGCACCAG
>CAZQYK010000179.1:0-3590 GCA_964597285.1 uncultured Spirochaetales bacterium | reverse complement strand
CGGCGCCGATCAGCAGCGCCGCGAGCGACGCGAGCGCCGCGGCGGCCGAGCGCGCCCTCACCGGCGGGCGCTCCCGCTCACGCCGTCTCCGGCCAGCGGCCGGGCTCGAGCTTCACGCGCGCGACCACCGGCAGGTGGTCCGACGCGCGGCGCGCGGCGCGCGAGTCGTGCGCGTCGATCTCGATCAGGTGCAGTCCGCGCGTGTAGATGCGGTCGAGCGCGAGCACCGGGCTGGCGGCCGGGAACGACGACGGCCACCGCTGGTTGTCGTGCTCGGTCAGCGCCTCGTCGAGCTCGCGCGTCGCGCGGCACTGGCGCCACGCGTTCATGTCGCCCATCAGCAGCGTCGGCGTCTGCGAGAGGCGCGGGTGCTCGAGCAGCGACTTCACCTGGCGGCGCCGCGTGCGGTCGGCGAGCGCGAGGTGGGTCGCGACGACGTCGAGCTCGCCTTGCGCATCCTTGAGCTGCGCGGCCACCGCGACGCGCTTCTCGATGCGGCCGAACGACAGGTCGAGCATCGCGACCGCGCCGATCGGCCAGCGCGACAGGATCGCGTTGCCGATCTGGCCGCGCTTGTGGATCCGCGTCGCGGCGAACGCGACGTGCAGGCCGAGCGCCTCGGCGAGCGCCTCGAGCGGGTCGTCGCCGCGGTCGGGGCGCAGCACCTCCTGGAGTGCGATCAGGTCGGCGTCGAGCTCGGAGATCACGTAGCCGGCGCGCGCCGGGTCGGGGCGGCTGCGGCCGTTGAGGCCGGTCCAGCGGTGCACGTTGTAGGTCGCGACGCGGATCTCTCCGGCGAGCGGCAGGTGCGGGCGGGGTCGGCGCGGCGCGCGCAGCAGCGCCAGATGCGGCGACTCCAGGCGCGGCAGCTCGTCGCGCGCGCGGCGCTCGTGTCTGGCGGAACGCTGCTCGGCCATCCTCCCCTGCTTCTCTCCGGCCCCGTCGAGTTCGGGAGCATAGCGGTCGAGCCGAGCCCTCCCGGGGGAAGCGCCGCCTCCGAGGGCGTTTCGTGCCGGCGCGGCGTCGGTCCCATCGGCTCGCGGCCCCCGGAACTCGAGCGCAAGCCCCCCCGCGCGGGGGCCGATACGCTTGGACGAGCCATGGCCCGCCGGAAGCCTCAAGCGTTGCGGTCGCCGCTCGACGCGCCCCGGGTGCGCGAGGCGGCGCAGGCGCTGATCGCGGCCGTGCACGAGGAGCTCGGCGCGCGCGAGCTCTCGCCGAAGGCCTACGAGCGGGTGCTGCGCGAGCTCGGGCGCCTGCGGGGCCGGCCGCTGCCGCGGCCGGCGCTCGCGTCGAACACCGGCCGCGGCGCGCGCGTGCGCCTCGCCGACGGCCGCACGCTGCTCGACTTCGTCAGCGGCATCGGCACCTACCTGTTCGGTCACGCCGACCCCGACCTGCTCGAGACCGCCGTCGTCGCGGCGGCCGGCGACACGGTCTACCAGGGCCACCTCGTTCCCGGCGCCGAGTACCACGGCCTGCTGAAGGCGCTGCTGCGCCACGCCGGCCCGCGCATCGCGCACGGCTGGCTCTCGCTCTCGGGCGCGATCGCGAACGAGAACGCGCTCAAGCTCGTGCTCCAGAAGCACGCGCCGGCCGACCGCATCGTCGCGTTCGAGCGCAACTTCGCCGGGCGCACGCTCGCGCTCGCCGAGATCACCGACAAGGAGGCCTACCGCGAGGGCCTGCCGCTGTCGGGCCGCGCGCTCTACGTGCCCTTCTACGACCCCGACGCCCCGCACCGCTCGCTGGCCGCGCTCGACGCGCACCTGAAGCGCTACGCCGGGCGCGTCGCCGGCATGCTCTTCGAGCTGGTGCAGGGCGAGGGCGGCTACCACACGGCGCCGCCGGAGTTCTTCCGCGCGCTGATGGAGCGCTGCCGCGACGCGAAGATCGCCGTCTGGGTCGACGAGGTGCAGACCTTCGCGCGCACCGGCGAGCTCTTCGCGTTCCGCCACTTCGGTCTCGAGGACCTCGTCGACGTCGTCACCTGCGGCAAGGCGCTGCAGGGCAGCGCGGCGCTCTTCACGCGCGCCTACAACCCGAAGCCGGGCCTGATCGCCGGCACCTACGCCGGGTCGACGGTCGGGCTCGCGGTGGGCGCGCGCATCGTCGAGCGCCTCGAGAGCGAGGGCTACCTCGGCGCCGAGGGCCGCATCGCGCTGCTCGGCACGCGCTTCGAGCGCTGGCTCGACGCGCTGCGGCGGCGGATGCCGCGCGCGATCGGCGCGCGCTCGGGCGTCGGCGCGATGCAGGCCTTCGTGCCCTTCGACGGCTCGGCCGACGTCGCGAGCGCGATCGTTCGCGCGGCCTTCGACGAGGGGCTGCTCGTCTGGACGGCCGGCGCGAGCCCGGCGAAGCTGCGGATGCTGCTGCCGGTCAACACCACCGACGAGGAGCTCGAGAGCGGCTTCGCGATGCTCGAGAAGGCGCTGCGCCGCGTGGCCGACGAGCGGGGCCTGCCGTGCTGATCCTGCGCCCGATCGAGCCGCGCGACGCCGACGCGCTGCTCGAGCTGGCGCGGCAGCTCGACTCGATGAACCTGCCCGCCGAGCCCGGCTTCCTCGCCGAGCGCATCGAGACCTCGCAGCGCTCGTTCGGGCGGAAGCTCGCCGACTGGCGCGAGGGCGTCTACGTGTTCGTGCTCGAGGACACCGATCGCGGGCGCTGCGTCGGCACGAGCACGATCCTCGCGAAGCACGGCCGGCCCGGGAAGCCGTACTTCTGGCTCGAGGTGACGACCGAGGAGCGCCGCAGCACCGAGCTCGACGTGCGCTTCGAGCACGTGAAGCTCCAGCTGCGCTCGACCGAGGACGGCCCGACCGAGATCGGCGGCATCGTGCTCGACCCCGCCTACCGGCGACACAAGGGGCGCTGCGGCAAGGCGCTCTCGATCGTGCGCTTCGCGTACATGTCGATGCACCCCGGGCGCTTCGAGCGCGAGGTGATCGCCGAGATGCTCTCGCCCTTCGTCGAGCCGGGGCGCAACCTGCTGTGGGACGCGTTCGGCGCGCGCTTCACCGGGCTCTCGTACCGCGAGGCCGATCACCTGTCGTCGCGCTCGAAGCAGTTCATCGCCGACCTCTTCCCGCGCGATCCGGTCTACGCGACGCTCTTCCCCGAGCACGTGCAGGCGGTGATCGGCAAGCCGAACGAGAGCGCCGTCGCGGCGCTGCGGATCCTCGAGAAGGTCGGCTTCCGCCGCCTGAACCAGGTCGACCCCTTCGACGGCGGGCCCTACGTGGGCGCCTCGCGCGACGCGATCGCGTCGGTGCACGAGCGGCGCCAGCTGGTGATGCCGGGCCTCGTGCGCGAGCCGCCGACCACCGACGACGGGCGCCTCGTGCTCGTCGCCGCCGAGGGAGCGCACGGCTTCCGCGCCACCGTCGTGCCGGTCGACCGCGGCGGCGCGCCGTACGTGTCGCAGACCTCGCGCGACGCGCTCGGCGTCGGCGCTGGAGACCGGGTGACGATCACGCCGCTGCCCTGAGGAGGCGAAGCTCCTGCCCGAGTTCCTCGAGAGCGTCTCGCCGGCCGACCCCTCGGACGCGGTCGGGCGCTTCCCGGTCGCCGGCGCGGCCGACGTCGCC
>CAZQYK010000178.1:0-3600 GCA_964597285.1 uncultured Spirochaetales bacterium | reverse complement strand
GGCGAAGCTCCGCACCGGGCCGGGGTGGAAGAAGAAGCCGAACATCCCGCCGACGGCGCTCGCGCACAGCGCGTCGCCGGCCTCGCGCGCCGCGGCGACGAGGCCGTCGGCGAGCGCCGTGCTGCGCGCCGCGAGCTGCTCGTAGACCCCGGGCCGCGCGAGCCGGTCGAGCGTCTCGCAGCCGGCCGCCATCGCGAGCGGGTTCCCGGACAGCGTCCCGGCCTGGTAGACCGGCCCCTCGGGCGCCATCCAGTCGAGGAGCTCGGCCGGGCCGCCGTAGGCCGCGGCCGGGAGCCCGCCGCCGACGATCTTGCCGAGGCAGGTCAGGTCGGGCCGGACGCCGTAGCGCTCTTGCGCGCCGCCGCGCGCGACGCGGAAGCCGGTCATCACCTCGTCGAAGACGAGCAGCGCGCCCGCGCGGTCGCACAGCTTTCGCAGGCCCTCGAGGAAGCCGGGCTCGGGCGGCACGAGGCCCATGTTTCCGGCCACCGGCTCGACGATCACGCACGCGAGCTCGCGCCCCCAGCGCGCGATCGCCGCCTCGACCGCGTCGAGGTCGTTGTACGGCGCCTGCACCGTCAGCTCGGTGAAGGCCTCCGGCACGCCCGGCGAGCCCGGGATCCCGAGCGTCGCGACGCCGCTGCCCGCGCCGACGAGCAGCGCGTCGACGTGGCCGTGGTAGCAGCCGTCGAACTTGAGGACGCGCGGCCGGCCGGTCGCCGCGCGCGCGAGGCGCAGCGCGCTCATCGTCGCCTCGGTGCCCGAGCTCACGAAGCGCACGCGCTCGACCGACGGCACCGCCGCGACGACGCGGCGCGCGAGCTCGGTCTCGAGCTCGGTCGGCGCGCCGAAGCTCGTGCCGCCGCGCAGCGCCGCGCGCACCGCGCGCAGCACCCCCGGGTCGGCGTGGCCGAGGATCATCGGGCCCCACGAGCCGACGTAGTCGATGAACGCGTTGCCGTCGGCGTCCCACAGCCGCGCGCCCTTCGCGCGCGCGACGAAGCGCGGCGTGCCGCCGACCGCGCCGAACGCGCGCACGGGGCTGTTGACGCCGCCCGGGATCACGCGCCGCGCCCGCTCGAACAGGCGCTTCGAACGCGAGGACTTCACTCCGGCTCGGCCTCGGCCTCCGCCTCGTCCTGCTCGGCCAGGCGCGCCATCGAGACGAGCTTCTCGTCGGGGGCCAGGTTCATGAGGCGCACGCCCTGGGTCGCGCGGCCCATCGTCGAGATCCCCGACACGCGGGCACGCAGCACCTTGCCGCCGTCGGTGATCAGCATGACCTCGTCGTCGTCCATCACCTGCGTCACCGCGACGACCGGGCCGTTCCGCTCCGAGGTGCGGATCGTGATGATGCCCTGGCCGCCGCGCCGCTGGAGGCGGTAGTCGCCGAGCGGCGTGCGCTTGCCGTAGCCGCGCTCGGTGACGGTCAGCACCGTCGCGCCGGGCGAGAGGATCTCCATCCCGACGACGGCGTCGCCGGGGCGCAGCGACATCCCGCGCACGCCGGCCGCGGTGCGGCCCATCGCGCGCACCTGGCCCTCGGGGAAGCGGATCGACTTGCCCTCGCGGCTCGCGATGATCACCTCGCTCTGGCCGTCGGTGCGGCTCGCGGCGATCAGCTCGTCGTCGTCGTCGAGCGTGATCGCGATGATCCCGCCGCGACGCGGGTTCGCGTATGCGTCGAGCCGGGTCTTCTTGACGACGCCCTTGCGCGTGCACAGCAGCACGTTGTCGCCGCCGACCTCGCCGAAGTCGCGCACCGGCAGCGTCGTCCGCACGCGCTCGTCCTCGGCGAGCGAGAGCACGTTCGCGAGCGACTTGCCGCGCGCGGCGCGCCCGAGCTGCGGCAGCTCGTGCACCTTCAGCCAGTGCGCGCGGCCCTTCGTCGTGAAGAACAGGATGTACGCGTGGGTCGACGCGACGAACAGGCGCTCGACGAAGTCCTGCTCGCGCGCCTCCATGCCCTTCACGCCCTTGCCGCCGCGGC
Source organism: uncultured Spirochaetales bacterium (assembly GCA_964597285.1). Lineage (GTDB taxonomy): Bacteria > Myxococcota_A > UBA9160 > UBA9160 > SMWR01 > JAHEJV01. The sequence goes on along the minus strand of CAZQYK010000178.1, from coordinate 1,610 downwards.
GCTGCGCGCGGTACTGGGTCAGCGGGTTGCGCTTGATGTAGCCCGCGTGCGACACGGTCACGACCATGTCTTCCTCGACGATCAGGTCCTCGGTCGTCAGGCCCTCGACCGCCGGGCCGAGCTCGGTGCGCCGCTCGTCGCCGTACTGCTCGCGGATCTCGTCGAGCTCCTCGACGACGACCGCCTGGACCTTCGCGTCGCTGGCCAGCAACGCCTTCAATTCCGAGATCTTGGCCCGCACCTCCTCGAGCTCGTCGAGCACGCGCTGGCGCTCCATCGCGGTGAGCGAACGCAGTCGCATTTCGAGGATCGCGTTCGTCTGGCGCTCCGAGAGCTCGAAGCGGGCCATCAGCGCCTCGCGGGCGGCCGCGGTGTCGTCGGCGCCGCGGATGATCGCGATCACCGCGTCGAGGTGCTCGAGCGCGATCGCGAAGCCCTCGAGCAAGTGCGCGCGCGCCTCGGCCTGCGCGAGGTCGTAGGTCGCGCGGCGCACGACGACCTCGCGGCGGAAGTCGATGAAGTGGACCAGCGCCTCCTTCAGCGACAGCGTCTGCGGGCGGCCGTTGACGAGCGCGAGGAGGTTCACGCCGAAGGTGCTCTGCATCGGCGTCTGCTTGTAGAGCTGGTTCAGCACGACCTCGCCTGGGGCGTCCTTCTTCAGCTCGACCACGATCCGCATGCCCTGGCGGTTGCTCTCGTCGCGCAGGTCGGCGACGCCGTCGATCTTGCCGTCGCGGACCAGCTCGGCGATGCGCTCGAGCATGCCCGACTTGTTGACCATGAACGGGATCTCGGTCACGACGATGCGCTCGCCGCCGCGCTTGCCGGTCTCGAAGCCGGCGCGCGCACGCACGGTCAGCAGGCCGCGGCCCGTGGCGTAGGCGCTGCGGATGCCGTCGCTGCCGCAGACGATCGCGCCGGTCGGGAAGTCGGGGCCGGGCATCACCTCGAGCAGGTCGTCGAGGCTGCAGTCGGGCTCGCTCACGACGAGCTTCAGCGCGTCGACGAGCTCCCGCAGGTTGTGCGGCGGCACGTTCGTCGCCATGCCGACGGCGATCCCGGCCGAGCCGTTCGCGAGCAGGTTCGGGAAGCGCGACGGGAGCACGACCGGCTCCATCATCCCGCCGTCGAAGTTCGGCACGAAGTCGACCGTCTCGCGGTCGATGTCGCGCAGCATCTCCTCGGCGACGCGCGCGAGCCGGGCCTCGGTGTAGCGGTAGGCCGCGGCCGAGTCGCCGTCGATCGACCCGAAGTTGCCCTGGCCGTCGACGAGCGGGTAGCGCAGGGAGAAGTCCTGGGCCATGCGCACCATCGAGTCGTAGACCGCGGAGTCGCCGTGGGGGTGGTAGTGCTTGAGCACCTCGCCGACGACACCGGCCGATTTCGAGTAGCCGCGCGTGGAGAGCAGGCCTTCCTGCTGCATCGCGTACAGGATGCGGCGGTGCACCGGCTTCAAGCCGTCGCGCACGTCGGGCAGCGCGCGGCTGATGATCACCGACATCGCGTAGTCGAGGAACGAGCGCCGGACCTCGTCCTCGATGTTCACGGGCGGGGAGCTGCCGTCGGGAGGCGGCGCACCGCCGGGCGGCGGCTCGGGCGGCTGCGGGGTT
>CAZQYK010000177.1:0-8817 GCA_964597285.1 uncultured Spirochaetales bacterium | reverse complement strand
AGCCGGGGCGCTCGCCGCGCGCGGAGGCGGCGTCGGCGTCGGCCGAGACGAGCGCCCGCAGCGTCGCGACCCGCAGGTTCTCGTCGAGGAAGCGGCGCGCGAGGTCGCGCAGCAGCTGCTCGTCCTCGCCGAAGCCGAAGTCGCGGGCGCTCATTTCGACTTCGGCAGGCCGAGCACGCGCTCGCCGAGGATGTTGCGCTGCACCTCGTTCGTGCCGGCCGCGATCGTGTGGCCGTAGGAGTCGAGGTAGGCGAGCGGCCAGCGCCCGCCGTCGGGCGCGTCGGCGTCGAGCGTGTAGAGCGTCGAGCGCGCGCCGGCGATCGCCACGCCGAGCCGCGCGTTGTGCTGCGCGAACTCGGAGCCGGTGAGCTTCATCTGCAGCGCGAGGCGCATCGGGTGGTCCTGGAGCGCCGGCACGCGCATGCGCCGCACGTTCTGGATCATCCCCTCGTGCACGATCGCGCGCTCGGCGATCGCGTCGCGCGTCACCGGGTCGTCGCTCGCGCGCCGGCCGCCGCGCCAGCTCTCGCGCGCGAGCGCGACGAGGCGCTCGATCGGGCTCGTGCGCTCGCCGCCGCCGCCGCCGGCGCCCTCGGCCGCGCCGCGCTCGTAGGTGAGCGTCGTCATCGCGACCGTCCAGCCCTTGCCGACGGCGTCGAGGCGCAGCGCGTCGGGGATCCGCGCGCCGTCGAAGATCACCTCGTTGAAGCCGCGCTCGCCAGTCATCTTGATCAGCGGCTTCACGGTGACGCCCGGGTGACCCTCGATCGGGCACAGGAAGTAGGTCAGGCCGTCGTACTTGTGCTCGCGGCTCGTGCGCGCGAGCAGGATCATCCACTGTGCGAAGTGGCCGAGGCTCGTCCACACCTTGTGGCCGTTCACAACCCAGTCGTCGCCGTCGCGAACCGCCATCGTCTGCTGGTTCGCCATGTCCGAGCCGGCGCCCGGCTCGCTGAAGCCCTGGCACCAGATCTCCTCGCACGAGAGCGCCTTCGCGACGAAGCGCTTCTTCTGCTCCTCGCTGCCGTGCACGAGGATCGTCGGGATCGCCATGTTCAGCGCGACGACGTTCAGCAGGAAGGGCGTGCCGGCGCGGCTCATCTCGCGGTTCGCGATGCGCTGGAAGCCCTCGTGTCCGCCGCCGCCGTACGCGCGCGGCAGGTCGGCGCCGACGAGGCCCGCCTCGTAGCAGCGCCGCTGCCAGTCGGCGAGGTAGTCGCGCAGCGCCGGGCTCGAGACCTCGATCGGCAGGATCGGCAGCCGCTCGGGCGGCGGCCCGGGCCGATTCTCGGCGAGCCAGCGCCGCGCGTGCTCGCGGAACTCGAGCTGCTCGGCGTTCACGAGCGCACCTCGCGGAAGCACACGCGCAGCTCGTTCACGAAGATCTCCGGCTGCTCGAAGGCCGCGAAGTGGCCGCCGCGCTCGAGCTCGTTCCAGTACACGAGCTTCGTGAAGCGCTTCTCGGCCCAGCGCCGCGACATGCGGAAGATCTCCTTCGGGAAGATCGAGCAGCCGGTCGGCACGTGCACCTCGGGCAGCCCCCCGGTCTGGCCGCGGAAGCTCTCCCAGTACAGGCGCGCCGACGACGCCGCCGCGCCGGGAAGCCAGTAGAGCATGACGTTGTCGAGCAGCTCGTCGCGCGTGAGCACGTTCTCGGGGTGGCCGTCGCAGTCGGTCCACGCCCAGAACTTCTCGAGGATCCACGCGGCCTGGCCGGCCGGCGAGTCGACGAGGCCGTAGCCGAGCGTCTGCGGGCGCGTGCTCTGCTGCTTCGAGTAGCCGGAGTCCCACTCCTGGTAGTGCTGGATGCCGGCGAGCGCGCTCTTCTCGCGCTCGGTCAGGTCGTTCATCGTCGCCGGGTCGGGGGCGGCGATCGGCATGTTCAGGTGGATCGCGGCGCAGTGCTCGGGGTCCTGGATGCCGACGTGGGTCGTCACCATCGCGCCCCAGTCGCCCCCCTGCGCGACGTAGCGGCCGTAGCCGAGGCGCCCCATCAGCGCAGCCCAGAGATCCGCGATGCGCTCGACGTTCGTGCCCTTCGTCTTCGGCTTGTCCGACCATCCGTAGCCCGGCAGCGACGGCGCGACGACGTGGAATGCGTCCGCCGCGTCGCCGCCGTGCGCGGTCGGGTCGGTGAGCGGGCCGATCACCTTCTGGAACTCGACGACCGAGCCCGGCCAGCCGTGGGTGATGACGAGCGGCAGCGCTTCGGGGTGGGGCGATCGCACGTGGTAGAAGTGGATCCCGAGCCCGTCGATCGCGGTGCGGAACTGCGGGAAGGCGTCGAGCCGCGACGCGCGCTCGCGCCAGTCGTACTTCTCGGCCCAGTACGCGCACACCTCCTGCACGTACGCGAGCGGGATGCCCTGAGACCAGTCGTCGACGCACTCGCGCTCGGGCCAGCGCGTCGCGCGAAGCCGGCGCCGCAGGTCGTCGATCGCGTCGTCCGGCGTCTCGATGCGGAAGGGCTGGATCGCGTCGCTCATCGGGGGGCCTCCGGGGCGCGGCGTCGGGGCCGGCAGCATATCGCCTCCGGTCGCGAGACGGCCGATCCGGGCGAGCTCGACAATCAATCAATCGTTTGATAGATTCATCGCGTGGCACGCCGCACGGTCTCCGGACAGGACCCGACCAATCGGCGCGAGCAGGTGGTCGCCGCGGCCGTCCACCTGTTCGCGGCCCGCGGCATCGCGCGCACCTCGATGCGCCGGATCGCCCGCGCCGTGGGCATCACCGACGCGACGCTCTACCACTACTTTCCGAGCAAGGACGCACTGGTGCAGGCCGCGTTCCGCTCGGCCAGCTTTCAGCCCGACGACCTCGAGTCGGTCCTCGAGGGTGCTGCCGGGTCGACCGCGGAGCGGCTGCGCGCGGTCGGCGAGGCCTTCCTCGGCGTGCTCGCGCGCGACCGGGAGTGGACCCGGCTCGTCGTGCGCGAGAGCCTGCAGACGCCCGAGGCCGGCGCGGAGCCCGATCTCGGAGCGCTCCTCGCCGCGCTCGGCCGGCGCCGGATCGCAGGGCTCGCGCGCGCCCTGCGCGGCGAGATCGCGAGCGGGGCGATCCGCAAGTGCGACGCCGAGCTCGTCGCGGCGCACTTCTTCCACGCCTGCGTCGGCTTCTGGATCAGCGAGGCGCTGATCGCCGACGCGCCGCCGTCGCGCGAGCGACGCGGCGCGTTCCTCGAGTACCTGGTCGACCTCGTCGCGAGCCGGCTGCGACCGGCGCGCGGCGCAGAGGAGTAGCGATGAGACAACCCGCCGCGCGAGCGCTCGCCGTCCTCGTCCTCCTGGCCGCGGGAGCGACGCCCGCGGGCGGGGAGACGATCTGCCCCGCCGAAGGGAGCGCGGCGTTCCTGAAGCGGATGCTGACGACGCGGGTCGAGATCGACGCTCCGGCGCAGGTCGCGTGGGACGTCCTGCTCGACTTCGAGCGCTACGGCGAGTGGAATCCCTTCGTGACGGAGATCTCGGGCGCGGCGACGCCGGGAGGCCGCCTGGCCGTCACGGTCCGGCCGCCGGGGAGGGGGGCGACGCGCTTCGAGCCGGTCGTCCTCGCCGCCGACACGCCGCGCGAGCTGCGCTGGCGGGGCAGCGTCGGCGTCGCCCGGATCTTCGATGGCGAGCACTCCTTCGTGCTCGAGCCGCTCGGCGCGGAGTGCGTGCGCCTGGTCCACGCGGAGTGCTTCCGCGGGATCCTCGTCCCGCTGCTCTGGAGAAGCCTCGATACCGACACGCGCGCGGGCTTCGAGCAGATGAACGCCGCGCTCAGGGCGCGTGCGGAGACGATCGCGCGCGCCCGGACGGAGTGAGGATCAGCCGTTCTGCGTCAGCTTCCAGCCCGACTCGGCGACGAAGCGCTGCATGAATGCCGCCTCGTAGGCGTCCTCGGGCGCCTCGCGGACGAGGCGGTCGAGCACCTGCGCGTCGCGACCGACGAGGATGCGCCAGCGCTCGGCGCGCACGCCGTCGAGGATCGCCTTCGCGGCCTCGGCGGCGCTCAGCGGCGCCTCGTCGCGGAAGGCCTCGGCGCGCTGCTGCAGCAGCTGGCGGATCTCTTCGTTGCCGACGTCGCCGACGTCGAAGCCGAGGCGCGCGATGCTCTCGCGCGCGGCCTGGAGCTCCTCGTCGGGCATCTCCTTCGGGTCGTGGCCGAGCATCCGCGCGGAGTTGAGGATGATGTCGGTGCCGACGTGGCCGGGCATCACGAGCGACACCTTGACGTGCGGCGCGTTGATCCGGAAGTCGTTGACGAGCGCCTCGGTGAAGCCCTTCACCGCGAACTTCGCGGCGCTGTACGAGGTGTGCGCGGTGGTCGGGCCGAGCGAGGCCCAGAAGCCGTTGACCGAGCTCGTGTTGACGAGGTGGCCCTCGTCGGAGGCGACGAGCATCGGCACGAACGCGCGCGAGCCGTAGTAGACGCCGTACCAGCACACGTCGAAGGTGCGCTCCCACTCGTCGCGGTCGTCGCGCAGGAAGCTCCCGGCCGCACCGATGCCGGCGTTGTTGAACACGAGGTTCACGTGGTCGGTGCGGTGCTCGCGCGCCACCGCGTCGCGGAACGCGAGCACCTGCGCCTCGTCGGAGACGTCGGCGAGCGTCGTGCTGACGCGGATCTCGCGCGGCGCCTCCTGCTCGCAGAGCTGCCGCGTGCGCGCCATCGTCTCCCCGGAGACGTCGCAGAGCGCGAGGTGGCAGCCCTCGGCGGCGAGCTGGCGCGCGAGCTCGCGGCCCATGCCGGTGCCGCCGCCGGTGATCACCGCGATCCGGCCTTCGAAGCGCTTCATGCGTGCAGGGCCCTCCGGTCGACCGCGAGCGCGGCCTCCTTGATCGCCTCGCCGGTGGCGGGGTGCGCGTGGCAGGTGCGCGCGACGTCCTCGGCCGACGCGCCGAACTCGAGCGCGAGCACCGCCTCGGCGATCAGGTCGCCGGCGAGCGGGCCCAGGATGTGCACGCCGAGCACGCGGTCGCTCTCGGCGTCGGCGAGGATCTTCACCATCCCCTGCGTGTCGCCGGTGATCTTCGCGCGCGCGTTCGCCGAGAACGGGAACTTGCCCACCTTGAACTCGACGCCGCGCTCGCGCAGCGCCTCTTCGGTCGCGCCGACGCCGGCGATCTCGGGCCAGGTGTAGACGACCGACGGCACGCGATCGTGGTCGACGTGGACGTGCTGGCCGGCGATGCCCTCGACGCAGGCCACTCCCTCCTCCTCGGCCTTGTGCGCGAGCATCGGGCCCGGCACGCAGTCGCCGATCGCATGGACGCCGGCGACGCTGGTCTCGAAGCGCTCGTTCACGCGCACGAAGCCGCGCTCGTCACGCGCGACGCCGAGCTCGTCGAGGCCGAGCCCGTCGGTGTACGGCCGCCGGCCGATCGCGACGAGCGCGACGTCGGCCTCGAGCGTCTCGTCCTTGCCGTCCTCGCGCGCGGCGACCCGCAGCCGCACGCCGTCGTCGCCGGCCTCTCCGCTCTTCACCTGCTGGCCGAGCCGGAACGCGAGGCCCTGCTTCTGGAGCACACGCTGCGCGTGCTTCGCGATCTCGCCGTCCATCCCGGGCAGGATCCGGTCGAGGTACTCGACGACGGTCACCTCGGCGCCGAGGCGCGACCACACCGAGCCGAGCTCGAGGCCGATCGCGCCGGCGCCGACGACGACGAGGCGTTCGGGCACGCGATCGAGCGAGAGCGCGCCGGTCGACGACAGGATGCGCTTCTCGTCGATCGGCACGCCGTCGAGCGGCGCGGACTCGGACCCGGTTGCGATCAGGATCCGCTGCGTCTCGAGCGTGCGAGAGTCGCCGTCGGCGAGCTCGACCTCGACGCTGCCCGGCCCGACGATGCGCGCGCTGCCGGCCACCGTCTCGACCTTGTTCTTCTGCAGCAGGAAGGAGATCCCGCGCACCAGCTCGTCGACCTTCTCCTGCTTGCGCGCCATCATCCGCGCGAGGTCGAGCGAGACGCCCTCCGCGCGGATCCCGTGGTCGGCGAGCTCGTGGCGAAGCTCGGCATAGCGCTCGGAGCTGTGCAGCAGCGCCTTCGACGGAATGCAGCCCACGTGCAGGCAGGTGCCGCCGTAGCTGCCGCGCCGGTCGACGCAGGCGGTGCGCAGGCCGAGCTGACCGGCGCGCAGCGCGGCCACGTAGCCGCCCGGCCCGCCTCCGATCACCACGAGGTCGAAGCGCTCGCTCATGAAGTCCCCCTCACAGCTCGAGCAGCAGGCGCTGGGGGTCCTCCATCGCCTCCTTGACGCGCACCAGGAAGGTCACGGCCCCGCGCCCGTCGACGATCCGGTGATCGTACGAGAGCGCGACGTACATCATCGGCCGGATCGCGACCTGTCCGTCGACGGCGACCGGGCGGTCCTCGATCTTGTGCAGCCCGAGGATCCCGGACTGCGGGCGGTTCAGGATCGGCGTCGAGAGCATCGAGCCGAACACGCCGCCGTTGCTGATCGTGAAGGTGCCGCCGGTCATCTCGTCCTGCGTGAGCTTGCCGTCGCGCGCGCGTCCGGCGAGCTCGGCGAGCGCGGCCTCGATCTCGGCGAAGCTCTTGCGGTCGCAGTCGCGGATCACCGGCACGACGAGGCCCTGCGGCGCGCTCACCGCCATGCCGAGGTCGTAGTGGTACTTGTAGACGATCTCCTCGTCCTGGATCTCGGCGTTCACCTCGGGCACGTCGCGCAGCGCCGCCACCACCGCCTTCGCGAAGAAGGACGTGAAGCCGAGCCGCACGCCGTGCTTCTTCTCGAAGGCCTCCTTGTGGCGCGTGCGCGCGTCGACCACCGCGCTCATGTCGATCTCGTTGAAGGTGGTCAGGATCGCCGCGGTCTGCTGCGCCTCCTTGAGGCGCGCGGCGATCGTGCGCCGCAGCCGCGTCATCCGCACGCGTTCCTCGCGCGGCGCAGCCGCGTCGGCGTCGGCCTTCGCGGCAGCGGGCGCGGACTCCGGCGCGTCGTGCGCGAGGACGTCGCCCTTCGTGATGCGGCCGCCGGGGCCGGTCGCGGCGATCGTGGCGGGGTCGATCCCGCGCTCGGCGACGAGCTTGCGCGCGGCCGGGCCCGAGCGCTCGAGGTCGCCGCCGGTGCCGAGGAAGGCCTGCAGGTCCGACGCGGTGATGCGCCCGTCGGCGCCGCTGCGGCGCGCCGCGCGCGGGTCGAGGTCGCCGCCGCCTTCGCCTTCGTCGGCCTCGTCGTCGCCGCTGCGCTCGGCCGGCTCGCGCCGCGCGGGCGCCTCGTCGCGCGGCGCCGCGCGCCGCTTCGGCTCCGCCTCCCCGTCGGCCTCGCTCTCCTCGGCCGATTCGGCTTCGGCCTCGCGCTGCTCCTTGCGCGCGGCCGGCGCGTCGCCGGCGCCCTTGCCGGGCGCGACGCGCCCGATCACCGCGCCGACCTCGACGTCCTCGCCCTCGCCGACGAGGATCTCCGCGAGCACGCCCGCCTTCGGCGCGCCGAGCTCGACGGTGGCCTTCTCGGTCTCGAGCTCGACGACCGGCTCGTCGGCCTCGACGGCGTCGCCGGGCTGCTTCAGCCACTTGGCGATCGTCGCCTCGGTCACCGACTCTCCGAGGACGGGCACGACGATGTCGGTCGAGCTCATCGCTTCGCGGCCTGCGCGCGGCGGTAGGCGAGGCGGGCGAGGCCCTTCTTGCCGACCGTCAGCGCGTCGTCGAGCAGCGCCGCGCGCTCGGCCTCGTGACGCTCGAGCACGCCGGTGGCCGTCGACGCCGAGGTCGGCCGCCCGGCGTAGCGCGGCTCCGGATACTTGCAGCCGGCCTCCTCGGCCACCTCGCGGATCAGATCCTCCGCGAAATCCCACGCGCCCATGTTCCGCGGCTCCTCCTGGCACCAGACCAGGTGGCAGTGGCCGTAGGGCTGTAGCAGCTCGGTCAGCGCGTCGGCGGGGAAGGGGTAGAGCTGCTCGAGGCGCAGGAAGTGCACGTCGTTCTGGCCGCGTGCCTCGCGCTCGGCGAGCAGGTCGTAGTAGACCTTGCCGCTGCACAGCACGAGCTGGCGCGCCTCGGGCGGCTCGCTCGGCAGCTGGTCGCAGTACATCACGCGGTGGAAGCCGCTGCCCGGGCCGAGCTCGTCGAGGCGCGACACGCAGCGCTTGTGGCGCAGCAGCGACTTCGGCGTCATCACGACCAGCGGCTTGCGGAAGCTGCGGTGCATCTGGCGGCGCAGCGCGTGGAAGTAGTTCGCCGGTGTCGTCGGGTTGACGACCTGGACGTTGTCCTCGGCGCACATCTGGAGGAAGCGTTCGAGCCGCGCCGACGAGTGCTCCGGCCCCTGGCCCTCGTAGCCGTGGGGCAGCAGCAGCACGATCCCGGACATGCGCAGCCACTTGTACTCGGCCGCGGTCAGGAACTGATCGATCACGACCTGCGCGCCGTTCGCGAAGTCGCCGAACTGGGCCTCCCAGAGCACGAGCGTGCGCGGGTCGGCGAGCGAGTAGCCGTACTCGAAGCCGAGCACCGAGAGCTCGGCGAGCGGGCTGTTGACGATCTCGAGCTTCTCCTGCGGCTCGCGGATGTGGTCGAGCGGCACGTAGCGGCGGCCGTCCTCCTGGTCGTAGAGCGCCGCGTGGCGCTGCGAGAAGGTGCCGCGCTCGGAGTCCTGCCCCGAGAAGCGCACCGGCTGGCCCTCGATCAGCAGCGTCCCGAACGCGAGCGCCTCGGCGGTGGCCCAGTCGAGGCCCTCGCCGCTCTCGAGCGCCTTCGCCTTCGCCTCGAGCTGGCGCACGATCTTCTTGTGCGCGTGGAGGCCGTCCGGGACGGTCGTCAGCGCGCGGCCGACCTCGCGCAGCGTCTCGATTCCGACGGCGGTCTT
>CAZQYK010000176.1:0-2790 GCA_964597285.1 uncultured Spirochaetales bacterium | reverse complement strand
CGCCGAGCTCGGCCGCGAGCGCAGCATCGTCGGCCGCGCCGTCGTCGTGCCCGAGCGCGCCAACGCCCCGAGCGCGACGCCGGACGGCGCCGCCGGCGGCCGGATCGCGTGCGGCGTGATCGCGAGCCCGAGCGAGGTGCGCTCCTAGCCGGAGCCCGCGAAGCGACCGGCGGCGGGCGCAGCGTGCGCGCGCCGCTCCACCCCTGAACGCCCGACGGAGGATTCCCCCGGTGCACCGCCTGTGCCTGCTGCTGACCCTGCTGCTCGCCGCGCCCGCGGCGTCCGAGGGCTTCGCCGACCTGTACGGCGGCGGCGCGTTCCCCGACGACGACCGCGGCTTCGCGGTGCCCGGCTTCTCGACCGGCCCGCGCACGGACTTCGACAGCACCGGCGTCGTCGGCGGGCGCATCGGCGCGTGGAGCGACGGCTTCCCCTACCTCGGCGGTGCCCTCGACGTGTCGTGGTTCGGGCCCGACGGCGAGGGGCGGACGTCGCCGGCCGAGCTCGACGTGATCCCGATCTCGTTCCTGCTGATGGGCCGCGTGCCGCTCGTGACCAGCGAGGAGTACCCGGGCGGCCGCGTGCAGCCCTACCTCGGCATCGGCCCGTCGCTCGTCGTGTCGCAGCTCGAGATCCCGCTGCCGGGGCCCGACTTCGACGACACCGAGGCCGACGCCGGCGTCGACCTGCGCGTCGGCACCGCGCTGATCCCGGTCCGGCCGCTCGGCCTGTTCCTCGAGTACCGCTTCACCCACTTCGAGCCCGACTGGGAGGACCGCGTCGGAACGCCCGTCGCCGTGCGCTCGCGCGCCTCGACCGAGCTCTCGACCCACCTCGTCCAGGCGGGCGTCTCGCTGCGCTTCTGATGCGGCCCCGCAGCGCGCGGGGCTGACCCGGTGTCGATCCCATGAGCCCGCTGGTCGATCGCGCGAGCTTCCGATCGCGGGTGGCGCTGGCGACGGCGACGCTGCTCGTGCTGATCGCGGGCCACGCGGTGCGCGAGACGGCCCGCGACGCGCTCTTCCTCGCCGACCTGCCGGCGACGAGCCTGCCGTGGGCCTACCTCGCGATCGCGGCCGGCGCCGCCGTTCTCGGCGTCGCGAACCGCCTGCTGCTGCACCGGCTGTCGCACCGCCGGCTGCTCGTCGGAACGCTCGTCGGCGCGGTCGCGGTCGACGTGGCGTTCTGGTCCACCGGCGACCCGAGCACCGGCACGCTCTTCGCGCTGTACGCGTGGACGGGGCTGCTCGGCACCGCGGTGACGCTGCAGCTGTGGCTGCACCTCGCTGCGGTGTTCGACGTCGGCGAGGCGAAGCGGGCGTTCCCGTGGGTCGCGGCCGGCGGCCTGCTCGGCGCCGTGCTCGGCTCGGTGCTGGCCGGCGCGCTGCTGCTCGTGATCGACACGAACTCGCTGCTGCTCGCGTCGGCGGCGCTGCTGCTCGTCTCGGCCGCGGTCGCGATGGCGCTGCCGTCGCGCCGCGAGGCGCCGGAGGCCGACGAGGACGCCGGTCGCCTGCCGCTGCACCAGCTCGCCGGCAGCCGCTACCTGGTGCGGATCACGCTGCTCGGCGTCGCGGTGGCGGTGCTCGCGACCGGCATCGACTTCCTGTTCAAGCTCGCGGTCGCGCGCACGGTGCCGACCGACGACCTCGGGCACTTCTTCGCGCAGTTCAACGCGACGGTGAACGCGGCGGCGCTTCTCTTCGAGCTGGTCGTCGCGTCGTGGCTGCTGCGCACGCTCGGGGTCACGCGCACGCTCGCGCTCTTCCCGGCGCTGCTGCTGTTCAGCGCGGGCGCGTTCGTCGCCTTCGGCGGCCTCGCGACGGCGTTGCTGCTGAAGGCGCTCGACGGCACGCTGCGCCCGTCGCTGCACCAGGCGAGCACCGAGGTGCTGTACCAGCCCCTCTCGGCGCAGGCGCGCAACGCCGCGAAGACGGCCGCGGAGTCGATCGGCAAGCGCGGCGGCCAGGCGATCGCGTCTCTCGCGATCCTCGGCGTCGCGAGCGCCGAGCTCGACCCCCGCCAGATCGGCCTCGGCCTCGTCGGGGTGGCGCTGCTCGCGCTGCTCGCGTTGAGCGGGCTGCGGCGCGAGTACGTCGCCCGCTTCCGCGAGCGGCTGCGCGGGCTCGTCGAGGAGACGCGCAGCGAGATGCCGCGCCTCGAGCTGCACTCGCTCGAGACGCTCGTGTCGTCGCTGAGCTCGCCCGACGACGGCGAGGTGCTGCGCGCGATCGAGCTGCTCGAGGGCTACGGCCGCGCGTCGCTGATCCCGCCGCTCTTGCTGCACCACCCGTCGCGCCGCGTCGTGCTGCGCGCGCTCGAGCTGCTGCACGGCGCCGAGCACCCGCACCTCGACGGCCTGCTCGCGCGGCTGCTCGAGCACGCCGACGCAGAGGTGCGCGCCGCTGCGCTGAACGCGGCGCTCGCGCGCGGCGGGGCCGATCCGCCGCTCGAGCGGCTGCTCCACTCCGACCCGTCGCCGCGCGTGCGCGCGACCGCAGTGGTCGCGCTCGCGGCCCGACACGACCGGCCCGAGCAGACGCGCGCGTTCCTCGCCGGGCTCGTCGAGCGCAGCTCGCCCGAGGAGCGGATCGCCGTGGCGCGCGCGCTGCCGCGCCTCGCGCACGCGGTGGCGGCCGAGGTCGCCGAGCGCCTGATCGCCGAGCGCGACGGCGCCGAGGCGCGCGAGCTGGCGCAGGCGCTGTCGGGCGAGTCCGCGCTCGCGCCCGAGTGGATCCCGAGCCTGATCGCCCTGCTCGGCCGCCGCGGGGCGCGCCCCGCGGCTCGCGC
>CAZQYK010000175.1:0-3897 GCA_964597285.1 uncultured Spirochaetales bacterium | reverse complement strand
CTCGAGCGCGCCGACCTCGAGACCGCGCCCCACCCTCCGCTCGCCGCGGGCCGCTGCGGCGCGCTGGTCGTGTGCCGCTACCTGCACCGGCCGCTCGCGCCGCGGCTCGAGCGGCTGCTGCGCCCGGGCGGCTGGCTCGTCTACGAGACCTTCACGACCCCCCAGAGGGATCTCGGCCAAGGACCCAGGAATCCGGCGTTCCTGCTCGAGCCGGGTGAGCTCGCACGGCTCTTCCCCGGACTCGAGACCGCCGAGCGCTGGGAGGGGACGATCGGGGGCCCGCGGCCGGCGGCGCTGGCGCGGCTCGTCGCGCGCCGACCGGGCTGACGGCGCCGAGCCCCCTACCCTTCGGGTCCTTCGAGTCGCGCGAGCGCCCAGCGGGCGTGCTCGGCGAGCACCGGGTCGGGGCCGTCGCCGTGGCGCCGCACGCGCGCCGCGAGCGCGCGATCTCCCGAGTTTCCGGCGGCGACGAGCGCGTTGCGCAGCAGCCCGCGGTAGCGCGCGCGACGCAGCGCGGTGCCACGCGTCGCGCGCCGCCAGGCCTCCTCGTCGAGGTCGAGCACCCACGCGAGCGACGCCGCGCGCCACTCGGGCCGCGGCGCGAGGCGCGCGCGCAGCCCGTGCAGATCGGGCGGCACCGCGCGCCGGCCGCGCAGGTTCCACGGACACACCTGCTGGCAGACGTCGCAGCCGAAGCCCCAGTCGCCGTGGCCGGCGCGCAGCGGCTCCGGGATCGGCCCGCGCAGCTCGATCGTCGTGTACGAGAGGCAGCGCGTCGCGTCGAGCACGTAGGGCTCGGGGAACGCGTCGGTCGGGCACGCGTCGAGGCACGCGCGGCAGCTGCCGCAGTGGTCGGGCTCCGGTGCGCCGGGCGCGAGGTCGAGGTCGCAGAGCACGACGCCGAGGAAGAGATAGGAGCCGAGGCGCGGGTGGATCAGGCAGGTGTTCTTGCCGATCCAGCCGAGGCCGGCGCGCGCCGCGGCGGCGCGCTCGAGCACCGGCCCGGTGTCGACGTAGCCGCGCGTGCGCACCGGGCGGCCGGCGATCGGCGCGAGCGCCGCCTCGAGCGCGCGCAGCCGGTCGAGCAGCACGTCGTGGTAGTCGTCGCCGCCGGCGTAGCGCGCGACGCGGAAGACGGGCTCCCCGGACCCCTCGGCGCAACCCGCGGGCCCACCGCGCTCGTCCGGATCGTAGACGAGGCCCACCGCGACGATGCTGCGCGCGCCGTCGAGCACGCGGCGCGGGTCGGCCCGCTCGTCGGCGCGGCGGCCGAGGTAGGCCATCTCGCCGGCGTAGCCGCGCGCGAGCCACTCGTGCAGGCGGCGCCCGTGCTCGCCGGTCTCGACCCCCGCGACGCCGGCCAGGTCGAAGCCGAACGCCTGCGCGAGCGCGACGACGCGGTCGGCGGCCTCGGCCGGCCGGTCCAGCGCGCTCAAGCCGGCCGGGCGCGCGGCGCGTCGAGCCAGCGGCGCAGCGCGACGCCGAGCGCGACCACGAGCAGCACGGCGAAGACGGAGGTCAGCAGGCCGGCCGAGTCGTGCAGCGGCCCGCTCGTCGCGCGCTCGATACCCCAGGCCCGCGCGGCCACGACCGTCGCGACGACGCGGATCGCGTTGCCGAGCAGCGCCGCCGGCACGACCGCGAGCACGATCAGCCAGCGCCGCCAGGTCGCGCGCTCGGTGAAGCGCGCGAGCAGCACCCCGATTGGGATCAGGCTCAGCAGCGACGTGATGCCGCTGCAGGCCTCGGCGACGAAGAGCGCGTCGCCGCCCGGCAGGTTCACGACGTTCCCCTCGCGCTGCACCGGCACGCCGAAGGCCTGGAGCGCGCCGACGGCGAGCACGCTCGCGAGGGTCTGGAGCCAGACGACGACCGGGTTCACGAGCGCCGCCGGCAGCGGGACCATGAAGAGCAGAAACGCGAGCGGCAACGCGAGCGCGCGCAGCCCCGCGGGCCCCCAGCGGAAGCCGACCATCGCCGCGAGCGCCCCGACGACGGCGAGGCCCTGGAGCGTCGCCGACCCGAAGAGCAGGCCGGCCGCGTAGACCGCGAGCGCGCCGGCGAGCGCGGCGAGGCCCGGGCTCCAGCGCACGCTCGCGCGCAGCCGGCGCAGCCGGGGCTGGGCGACGACGCCGGCCACGAGCGGCACGAGGAAGCCGTGGTTGTAGTAGTCGAGCCGGCTCCACTCGTGGGCCAGCGCGAGCACCGCCGGCACGAACGCCAGCGCCAGCGCGATCCACAACACGCGCTCGTCCATGCGGGTCGGCGCCGGGGCGGCGGCGGCTCGAACGTCCACGTCCACACCCCCAGTATCGGCCAACGCGCGCCCGGGTACAGGGCGTCGCCGGCCGGCGCTGTGCTATCCATCGGGTCATGCGAGCGCCCCATCCGGAGTCGACCCCGATCGCCAGCCCGGATCCGCAGCCCCGAGAGCCCCGCTACGAGCCGCCGCGCTACGAGCTGATCTGCCTCGCCTGCGAGATCTCGGCCTACGCGCCCGACGGGGACCTCCCTCTCTTCTAGTTCCAGGTCCAGTTCCCGCTCGAGATCTCCGATCCGGATCCCGGCGGAAGCGGGAGGCCCAGCCGTGCAGCGCGGATGGTGGAAGGCGACTCGCGAGGCGCTCCGGCGCTACTTCGTCGCGGGCATCCTCGCGTTCGCGCCGCTCGGCATCACGATCTGGGCGATCGCGTGGATCATCCAGCGCCTCGACAACCTGCTGCTGCCCCGCGTGCTGTCGTGGATCGGCCTCGAGGACCCGCCGCGCGTCCCGTTCGTCGGCGCGCTCTTCACGCTCGTCGTGATCCTGCTGATGGGCGTGATCGCGCGCCACTTCCTCGGCGGCGAGGCGCAGCGCGTCTGGGAGCGCCTGCTGTCGCGCGTGCCGGTGGCGCGCAACATCTACTCGGGCGTCAAGCAGCTCTTCGAGGCGATCTTCCAGCAGAACGAGTCGCGCTTCAACCGCGTCGTGCTGATCGAGTACCCGCGCCGCGGCGTCTTCGCGCTCGCGTTCACGACCGGCCCGGCGCGCGGCCGCGTGCAGCAGATGACCGAGAAGCACATGATCAACTGCTTCCTGCCGACGACGCCGAACCCGACCTCGGGCTTCTACCTGCTCGTGCCGCAGGACGAGGTCTACGAGGTGGACCTGACCGTCGAGGACGCGTTCAAGATCGTGATGTCGGCGGGCCTCGTGTGGCCGTCCGAGCGCGGCAAGCAGCTGGCGCTTCCGATCGCGGCGCCGGGGCGCGACGACGACGAGAAGCCGCGCCGCGACGGAGACGCGCCGCCGGTCAGTCCGGCAGCGGCCGGGAAGTGACGCGGTCGACGAGCCCGCGGAAGCCCGGGTGCGCGAGCAGCCCCAGCGTGTCGCCGCTCTCGAGCATCGCGACGACCTGGGGGTCCTCGAGCAGCGCCTGGAGCTCCGGGTCGTTCTCGAGGTCGCGGATGCGCGGACCGACCTCGCGCATCACGTCGGCCACCGCGTCGCGGAACGCGCCGTCGTCGTGCACGGCCGCGTCCGGCACCAGGCCGAGCGCGCCGAGCTGGCGGCGCAGCGCCTCGTCGCCCGACAGGCGCTGGAAGCTGCCGCGGTTGAGCGCGGTGTCGATGCTTCCGTGCTCGACGTAGGTCCAGAACATCGCGTCCTCGCGCAGCGCGGCGACGTTCGGGTTCTCGATCACGCGCGTGAGCTCGGCCGCGGCCACGCCGGGCCGCGCCGCGATGCGCGCGGCGACGCGCGCGGCCGGGTCGGCGTCGCCGAGCGCCGCGCGGATCCCGCCCTCGATCACCTCTCCGGTGAACGCCGCCGCGGCCGAGTCGCCGACCTCGGGCATCCACGGCGCCCCGCCGGTCACGCGCAGCGCGTCGACCCACAGCGCGAGCCACGACACGAGC
>CAZQYK010000174.1:0-3583 GCA_964597285.1 uncultured Spirochaetales bacterium | reverse complement strand
GCGTCGACGGCGCCCCGCTCGACGACGCGCCCGACGACGCCGCGCTGCTCGCCGCCGCGCGCGCGTCGCGCGCCGCCGACCTCGACGCGCGCCGCGCGCGACCCGCGCCCGAGATCGTCGAGCGCACGCGCCGCGACCTCGAAGCGCGCGGATACTTCGAGTGAGGGGCGCACTCGCGCTCCCCGCGGCGGCCGCGCTGGCGCTCGCGCTCGCCGGCTGCGGGAACGACGCCGCGAGCGACGCGCGCGCGCGCGACCCGCGCCCCGACGTCGTGCTGATCTCGCTCGACACGACCCGCGCCGACCACACGTCGGCCTACGGCTACGCGCGCGACACGACGCCGGTGCTGCGCGCGGTCGCCGAGCAGGGTGTGCGCTTCGACCTCGCGTACGCGCCGTCGGCGACGACCGGGCCGAGCCACGCGAGCCTGTTCACGGCGGTCGACCCGATCCGCCACGGCGTGCTCAAGAACGGCCACCGGCTCGCGCCCGAGCTCGACACGCTCGCCGAGACGCTCGCCGCGGCCGGCTACGACACCGCGGCGGTGGTGAGCTCCTTCGTGCTCGCGCGGCGCTTCGGCTACGCGCAGGGCTTCGCGCACTTCGACGACGACCTGTCCCGGGCCGAGGCGCCGCTGGGGCCGCGCCACTGGGAAGGCCTCGCCGTCGACGGCCCGTTCGAGGGCCGCGCCGACGACACGACGCGCCGCGCGCTCGCGTGGCTCGACGCGCGCGCGGCGCCGGAGCGGCCCTTCCTCCTCTTCGTCCACTACTACGATCCGCACAGCCCGTACGCCCCGCCCGACGGCTTCGCGCCGCCGTTTCCGCTCGAGCCGGCCGGCGGCGAGGACGCCGACGACGAGCTCGCGCGGA
Source organism: uncultured Spirochaetales bacterium (assembly GCA_964597285.1). Classification (GTDB taxonomy): domain Bacteria; phylum Myxococcota_A; class UBA9160; order UBA9160; family SMWR01; genus JAHEJV01. Next base: position 2,711 of record CAZQYK010000174.1, on the reverse strand, counting down.
CGATCCTGCGCTACGACGCCGAGATCGCGTACATGGACGCCGAGATCGGCCGGCTGCTCGACGGGCTCGGCGCGCGCGGCGCCGACCGCGACCTGCTGCTGCTCGTCGCCGGCGACCACGGCGAGGGCCTGATGCAGCACGGCGCGATGTACCACGGCGTCCACATCTACGAGGAGGGCGTCCGCGTGCCGCTGATCGCGCGCTGGCCCGGCCGCGCGCCGGCCGGAGGCGTCGTCGCCGAGCCGGTGAGCCTGATCGACCTCGCGCCGAGCGTGCTCGAGCTCGTCGGCGCCGAGGCGCCGGACGCGTTCCGCGGCGCGAGCTTCGCCGGCGCGCTGCTCGGCGCCGGCGCGCTCGATCCGCAGCGGCCGATCCACTTGTACCGGCGCCACTACGACGGCGACGACGACCGCGACGCCGACGCCGACGCCGGCGGCGAGGCGCCGCGCGGCGAGAAGTACGGCCTGCGGCGCGGGCGCTGGAAGCTGATCGAGGGCCCGGCCGAGCGAACGCTCGAGCTCTTCGACCTCGCGGCCGACCCGCGCGAGCGGATGAACGTCGCCGGGCGCGAGCCCGAGCGCGTCGAGCGGCTTCGCGCCGAGATCGCCGCGTGGCGCCGCGCGAACCCGCCGCTGGCGGCCTCGTCGGGCGCGCCGCTCGACGACGACGAGCGCGCGCGCCTCGAGGCGCTGGGATACGGGCAGTGACGCGCCGCTGCGCGCTCGGCGCGCTCGCCGCCGCCCTCGCCGCCCTCGCGTCCGGCTGCGACGCGCCGCGCGCGGCGGCGCGGCCCGACGTGATCCTGATCATGATCGACACGCTGCGCCCCGATCACCTCGGGAGCTTCGGCTACGGGCGCGACACGAGCCCGGCGATCGACCGCTTCGCGGCCGAGTCGCTGCGCTTCGAGAACGCGTACGCGCACGCTCCGGTGACGCGGATCAGCGTCGCGACGCTGTTGACGGGCCTGCTGCCGCACGAGACCGGGATCCTCGACGCGCCGGTGCTGCCGCGCGCGGTCGACACGCTCGCCGAACGGCTCGCGCGACAGGGCTACCGCACCGAGGCGGTGATCGGGAACTACGTGCTGCGCGCCGGACGCGGCTACGAGCAGGGCTTCGAGCGCTACGACGACGAGATGAGCCAGGTCGAGAGCCAGCGCGAATGGCCCGAACGGATCGCCGAGCACACGACCGGGCGCGCGATCGAGCGCCTCGAGCAGGCCGGCGACCAGCCGCTCTTCCTGTGGATCGTCTACCAGGATCCGCACGGCCCGTACACGCCGCCCTACGCGTTCGCCGAGCGCTTCCTGCGCGAGGACCCGGCCGAGCCGCGGACGGTTCCGCTCAACGACGGGCTGAGCGGCCGCGGCGGCGTGCCGAGCTACCAGCAGTTCCGCGGGAGCCGCGACTACCACGCCTACGTCTCGCACTACGACGGCGAGATCCGCTACCTCGACGGCCAGCTGCGGCGCCTGTTCGACGCGCTGAAGGTGCAGGGCCGCTGGGACGACGCGCTGATCGTGCTGACCTCGGACCACGGCGAGGGCATGGGCGAGCACGACTACTACTTCGCGCACGGGGAGTACCTGTACGAGGACCAGATCCGCGTGCCGCTGGTGCTGCGCCACGGCGCCGGGATGAGCGGCGTGCGCCGCGACCGCGTGCGGCTCGTCGACGTCGCGGCGACGATCCTCGCCGCGGCCGGCCTCCCGCCCGATCCGCGGCTGCGCGGGCGCGACCTGCGCGAGCCGCGCGCCGACGGCGCCGACGTGTTCGCCGCGATGCAGTCGCCGCTCGTCGCCGACGGCGACGCGTTCGCGCTCGTGCGCGGCGGCTACAAGCTGATCCACACGCCGGGCGCCGAGCGCTGGGAGCTCTACGACCTGATCGCCGACCCGTCCGAGACGACCGATCTCGCCGACGACCCGGCGCACGCCGAGCGCCGCGCCGAGATCGCCGCGGAGCTGGCGCGTCTGCTCGCGCTCGAGCGCGCCCGCCTCGCTCCCGGCGAGGCGCCGCCGGCGCTCGGCGACGACGAGCGGCGCCTGCTCGAGGCGCTGGGCTATCTGGAAGAGAGATGAGCCGTGAGCCCGCACGGCCGCCGGACGCCGCCGACGCGCCGCTCGCCGGCGCGGCCGACCGTCTGGCGCCGTGGCTCGCGCTCGCCGCGTTCGGCGCCGGCTGTGCGCTCGCGCTCGAGGCGATCCCGCGCCTGCTGCCCTACGGCGACGAGCTGCACAGCCTGCCCTGGGTCGCGCGGCCGCTCGACGAGCTGATGCGGCACTTCGGCGCGAACGGCTCGGCGAGCTCGCTGCTCGTCGTGCAGCACCTCGGGGTCGCGCTCTTCGGCCCGACGCCGTGGGCGATGCGGCTGCCGGGCCTGCTCGGCTGCGTCGGCGCGCTCGCGCTCGTGTTCGCGGCCGCGCGCCCGATGGTCGGCGCCGCGCCGGCCGCGCTCGCGGCGCTCGCGCTCGCGCTGAACCCGATGCACGTCTTCTACTCGCGCTTCGGGCGCAGCTACGCGCTCGTGATGCTGCTCGCGCTCGCGCTCGGCAGCGCGCTGTGGCGCGCGACGAGCGCGCGCGATCCGCGCCGCGGGCCGTACCTCGCCGTCGCGCTCTGCACCGCGCTGCTGCCGTGGGCGCACCTGTCGGCGGCGGGCTTCGCGGCGGGGGTCGGCGTCGCCGCGGCCGCCGCGCTCGCGGTCGA
>CAZQYK010000173.1:0-10027 GCA_964597285.1 uncultured Spirochaetales bacterium | reverse complement strand
CGTCGCCCGCGTCGGCATAGAGCCGGTTCTGCGCGTCGATCCCGACGATCGAGAAGCCGGCCGGCGCGAAGGTCTCGCCGACCGACTCGTAGCGGCTCCAGGTTCCGTCGAGGTCGACGAAGACGTTGCCGCCGACGTCTGTCGCGACGGCGAGGGCGGCATCGTTGGCGGTGACGTAGGCGACGGCGCCGGTGCTCTCGTCGACCTGAACGAGCCATGAGCCCCAAGCCCCGAGCACGTCGCCGCGCTCGAGCGGCGCGGCGGAGGCCGTCACACCTAACGCGAGTACAAGTGCGAGATGGCACGGATGGAGAAAAACTCGGAGCCGCATCGCGTCCCTCCCCCGGCGGGGCTCCGATCATACAGGAAGGGACTTCGTCGGCTCCGGACGAATTAGTTCGTGCTACGAACCGTCAGGCTCCCGGCACCTCGATCGACCCCTCGATCAGCATCACGGATTCCGTCGTCGACCGGGTAGAGCTCGCGGCCGTCCTCGCGCAGCAGGCCCTCGGCGATCGCGTTCTTCACCGGCTCGCCGCCGCGGTTGCCGGCCGCGATCTCGGCGTCATGCGCTCGAGCACCTCGGGCCGTAGGGTCCTTCCCGAAGGACCGTGGACACTTCGGGCAGAGTACTGCCTGCCTATCCGCGATGCTTCAACAAGAGCTGGGAGCACTACGTCGCGACGGTCGGGCAGACCGTCTTCGCACACACCCTGCTCGTGCTCACGCGGTGCTGATATCCGGCCCCCGGTCGGATAAGCGAACAACGCGGGCGGAGACGCCCGCCGGGAGACGTGCCCCGGCCTCGGGCACCTATTCCACCACACACCCCGATTTGGCCCCGCAGCCACCGCCTGGGGGCCATCCTACGGCGTCGCCCCTCTCAGCGGCGGCTCGCCGAGCGCCCCGATCTCAGCGAAGATTCGCTCCAATCAACAGCCAGCTGCTAAGCGACGAAGCACGATCGAACCCGGCCGCGGGGTGTAGTTGACGGAATGAACCTTCTCGGACCTTGCGGGAACGCGAGCTTGTATTCCCTATGCTCTGCTCTGATGATCAGCTCGAGCGCGCTCGATCAGCCGAAACGAGCGCGCGGACGAATAATGGGTACAGACAGGGACCTCCGACGATCGTCGGATTCTACTCGTCCGGGCCGCGACCGCGGAGGCCGAGCCGCTCGATCAGCGCGGCGTACGCGTCGACGAAGCCGTGGCCCGTGTCGAGGTCGTAGCCCGGCTCGAACATGTCGATGGCGGAGCTCTCGAGCAGTCGCTCCAGCTCGTCGGGGGGGAGCGACCCGCAGGGGCCGAGCGTGGCGCCGGCGGCCAGCGCCTCGGCAACGCGCTCGGGCGCGACAGGGAAGGTCAGGGCGTTGCGGAGGCGATCCCTCGGGCGCAAGCACATGCGCAGCGCACGCAACGCGCCGTCGCGGTCCAGCAGCGCCGCCCCGCCGTTGCGCCAGCCCTGCGCCAGCGCGACGACGCCGGCGACGTGAGGTGCGGCGGCGGAGGTGCCGAAGAAGTTGGGGAACGCGTCGTCGTCCTCCGGGATGTCGCCGGGACTGAGGAAGAAGGTGGTGTTGACGCCGTCCGGCGCCACGAGATCGGGCGTCTCGCGCAGGATCGGCGAGGCCAGGCGCTCGCCCGTCGGAGCGAAGACGATCGGCACGCCGCCGGCAGACGAGAAGGCCTCGAGCCGCGGCGGGTCGATCCCGAAGCGCGGCGTCTCGAACCACGCCGCCGCGCCCACCGAGATCGCGCCCTCGGCGTTGGCGTGGCCGAAGCTCGTCCCGCTCCTTGTGTGCCACTCCATCTCCACCGGGCTGCCGAACGCGATGATCTTCAGGCGCTCGACGTCGGGACCGTCGAAGCCCGGCCCCTCGAGGCGCTCGATGGCCAGGTAGACCTCGAGCGGAACCTGCCGGGGGTTCTGGAGCAGCAGGCCCTCGAAGGCGTCGCCGCCCGGGTTGAACGCGGTAGAGCGCGCGAAGACATCGGAGAAGCGGAGCGGCACGGGCGTCTCGGTGCGGTAGACCAGCAGGTCGTAGTCGCTGGCGGCGCCGATCGGGGGGCTCGCGGTGGACGCGGAGACGAAGGGCTCGTCCCACTGGAGGATCAGGACGGTCGCGCCGCCCGGCGGCAGGACCAGGGTCTGGAAGACGTCGACGCCCGGACCGGGATCGAAATCGTGGCGGCCGGTCTCGCCCTGCGACTCGAAGAAGCCGCTCTGGCCGCTGTCCCGGAAGGGCGCCTCGTACGACTCGCGCCCGGCATTTCCGACCGCCGAGACGTAGGCGACGCCCTGCCGGTGCACCGTCTCGACCGCGCGCGCGACCGGACCGTCCTGGAAGAAGGGCTCGCTGAAGTAGAGGACGTCGTCGACGATCACGTCGGCGCCGAAGGTGTGGGCCAGCTCGACGATGCCCTCGGCGAAGTCGGCCTGGCCGTTGAATCCCGTGTGGAAGCCCAGTCGGCTGCGCGGCGCCACGTCGTGCACCAGCTGGGCCAGCGCGCGGCCTTCGTCGAGGCAGCGCGCGAGGCGCGGGTCGTCGAGGATCACGACGTCGGGGGGCAGGTCGCCGCTCGCGACGTCCTGCGCCTGCCCGCCGCCGGTGCAGTCGAACGTGTCGGAGAGGATTCCCACGCTCGTCCCCGCCCCGACGATCGCCGGCGGCAGCCGGTCGACGTTCATCGCCGCGATGCCCTGGCTGGTCACCGCGCCGCGGTCGGCGAGGGGCGGATGCCGGGGGAAGGAGCGCGCGGCGAGCTCGCGACTCGTCGTCGCGAGCGCGGGCCGTGCCAGGGCGAGCCCGGTACAGGACGCCAGCGCGTCGACGGCGCCGAGCGGCAGCACGCCGGAGACCGCATTTCCCGAGACCCTGCCCTCGCGGAGGCCGATCGCCTCGAGCTCGGCGAGCAGCGCCTGCGGATCGCCGTTCGAGGCCGCGTCGATCACGATGCCGTCCGCGCGCAGGATCACGGGCCAGGCGTCGGACGCTTCCGCGTCGGCGCGCGCGGCCCGGCTCGCCGCCGGGTCGCCGGCCCAGAGCGAGAGCAGCGGATCGACGGGACTCTGCTCGCGCTTGCGTGCGAGCGTCACGGCGTCGAACGATTGCGCCGTCGCCGTCGCGTCTGCCACCGCCACGAGCGCCGCGGCGAGCAGCACGATGCGCCCGCGCCTGCGACGCGCCGCGAGCTTCGTGGGCATGGGTCTCACCTCCTAGCGCGTCGGCGCGGGCCCGGACGCACGGCCGCGCCCTAGCGTCCCTCGAAGCGCGGGTCGCGCCGCTCGACGAACGAGGCGACGCCCTCTTCGGCGTCGCGCGTGGCGGCGAGCTTCGCCTGGTCGCCGGCCATGGCCGACACCGCGGCGGCGAAGCCCTGCTCGACGAAGCGCCGCGACGAGGCCTTGGTCGCCTGCACCGCGAGGGGCGCCATCGTCGCGATCCGCTCCGCGAGCTCGAGCGCGCGGGAGAGCTCCTGGCCGAGGGGCACGATCTCCTGCACCAGCCCGATGCGGCGCGCCTCCTCGGCACCGAACTCGTCGCTCGTGAGCAGGTGCAGCATCGCGTTGCCCCAGCCGCCTCGCTCGACGAAGCGGATCGTGGCGCCACCGGTGGCGTGGATGCCGCGCTTCGGCTCGAGCTGCGAGAAGCGGCAGTCGTCGGCGGCCACCGCGATGTCGCCGCCGAGCATCAGCTCGATGCCGGCCGTGTAGGTGATGCCGTGCACGGCGGTGACGATCGGCTTGCGGCAGGCGCGGCCGAGCGCCATCGGATCGACGCGCTCGCCCGAGTCGCGGTCGCGGCGGCCCCGCTTCATGCCCTCGGTCCACTTCGGGAGGTCGAGGCCCGCGGTGAAGTGGTTGCCGTGTCCGAAGAGCACGCCCACCCAGAGCTCGGGATCTTCGTCGAGACGCGTGTACGCCTCGGCCAGCTCGCGCATCATCTTCGGCGTGAGGCCGTTGTACTTCTCGGGGCGGTCGAGCCCCATCAGCAGCAGGCGTCCGCGCGGCTCCACGCGGATCTGCCCGTCGGGGTGTCGGATCTCGTCCGTCATGTGCGTCCTCGGGTGCGGACGATGAATCTACAGCGATCGGCGACCGTTACCAGCAGGCCTCCCGAGGGTAGGAGGTAGGAGACAGGATGTCCGCGCGCGTGACCGCGACCGCGTTCGGGTACCATGTCGGGGCATGCCCAGCCGGCCCCGGCTCTCGATCGTGATCCCGGCCTACCGAGAGCAGCACCTGATCGCGCGGGTCGACGCGGTGCGCGCGCAGGTCGCACCGCTCGACCTCGAGACCGAGATCCTCGTCGTCGACGACGGCTCGACGCTGCCGTTGCGCCTGGTCACGCTGATCGGCTTCCTCTCCCTGGTGCTCGCCTCGCTGCTCGGCGCGCAGACGCTGTGGCAGTGGATGCGCGGCGTCGCGGTCAGCGGCTTCACGACGGTGATCCTGCTCCAGCTCGTGATCGGCAGCACGATCCTGCTCGGGCTCGGCGTGATCGGCGAGAACCTGGGGCGCATCTACAACGAGACGAAGCGACGTCCGCGCTACGTCGCGATGGAGCGCTGCGGCCGGGCCGAGCGCTAGCCGCGGCCGGGCCGGTCGGGCTCGCGGCGCTCGACCAGGTAGAGCAGCACGACGCCCTCGCGCTGGATCGTCGCGATCAGCCGTCCGTCGAACTCGCGGTGGCAGTCGGACCGCGGCGAGGCGAGCGCGACGTCCATCTCGCGGTCGGGCGGCACGTAGACGAACCAGGCGGCGCGCTCGCCGGTCTCCCGCAACGGCTTCTCGACGTTGACGCTGAAGCCCGCGCACGAGGTCACGCGAACCGGCTCGCGGTGACGCGGCCGGTAGTGCTCCAGCAGCCAGGCGACGCCGGCCTTGTGGCTCAGGCCCAGGTAGTCGGTCTCGTAGCGGCGTGCGGCGAGCGACAGTCCGCCTGCGACGCTGCGGTTGAAGTAGAGGTACTCGTAAGGGTGCAGGCGCGCCGCGTCCCACAGCCCGAGCGCGGCGAGCCCGGCACCGGCGACCACGAGACCCAGACGCGCGGCGGCGGAGCATCGCGACAGCGCCGAAGCGAAGCCGTCGCCGAACAGCACCGCGAGCGGCGGCAGCACGAAGAGGAAGTGGCGCAGCGACCCGAACTGGCTCACCGCGCCGCTCAGCGTGATCGCGAGCGGCAGCAGCACCGATGCCGCCACCGCCCCCAGGCCGATCCGGCGCACGTCGTCGGGCGGCACCGCGGCCGACGCGCCGCGGCGGGCCCAGAGCAGGAACACGACCGGAGCCGCCAGCAGGAACAGGTCCGGGAGCGTGATCGCGATCCACTCGAGCGTGTACCAGCGCGGCAGGCGGCTGTACGGGATGTGGCTCCCCTCGAAGAAGACCATGAACTCGTGGCCGAGGCTGCCCGCGGTGTCGTGGAAGTGTACCAGCGCAGTCAACGGTCCCCCGAGCACCGCGCGCCAGATCCACGGCCAGCTCAGCAGCACGACGATCCCGGCGAGCAGCGCGACCGCCGCGCTGGCGCGGACCAGCTCGCGGAGCTCGGCGGCACCGGGCGGCCGGCCGCGCCGGTACTCCAGCGCCACCCACGCGAGCAGCGCGACGCCGAGGTACGCGACGACGAACGCGCCGCCAACGCGCGTGCCGATCAGCGCGCCGACGCTCATGCCGAGCGCCGCGATCCAGCGCACCGGGACGACCGGCAGCCGCCGCAGGCAGCCGACGAGCGAGATCAGGACGAGCACGTGGCAGACCGCGAATGGCACGTCCTTCGGATTCACGAAGAAGTGACCGAAGAAGCGCGGCATCGAGAACAGCGCGAATGCCGCGAAGAAGCCCGCCGCGCGGCTGCTGAGCTGGCGTCCGAGCAGATGGACGGCGGGAATCGCCAGGCTGCCGAACAGCGCGGTGATCAGGTGCCGCGTCTCGGTGAGCGGCAGCGGCGACACACGGCCGATCCACTCCGCGCCGGCCTCGAAGAAGCCGCCATAGAAGTTCATCGACGGGCTCACCGACTGGAACGGCTCGTAGTGACCGGAGCGGATCCACGCGAGATACCAGTCGACGATCTCCCGGCCGAGCTGCTCCTGGTAGAACTCGTCGACGTTGAAACCGGCTCCGCGGAAGCCGAGGAGCGCGTACGCCCAGGCGCCGAGCAGCAGCACGCCGGTCGCGACCGTCCAGCCGCGGGCGTCCGGATCGAACGGGACGCGGATCGCGCGACGCCGCGCGACGAGGGCCGCGACGAGTCCGATCCCGAGGATCGCGGCGACCGGTACACGCGCGCGCACCGGCAGCCAGCACGGTGATGGCGCTGGCGCGGGTGCCAGCTCGGCATCCGCCCGCGCGTCGTCGAGGGCCTGCAGCTCCGAGACCCACGCGCGGCCGGAGGGGGCGCCGAGCAGGTCGAGCCGCAGCCAGCGCGTGCGGTCGTCCAGCTCGAAGCGCAGGCGGCTCTTCCCGCCGCGCGACTCGGGCTGCCAGACCGGGCGCCAGTGCAGACCGTCGTCGGAGAACGCGACCTCCCAGCGCGCGGCGCCGTGCGCGTCGAGCCGTAGCGCGCGGACCGCGTGCGGCTCGCCGAGATCGTAGACGGCGGTGCCGAACGGCCCGTCGAAGCGGGCGGCGCTTCGCTGTGCGAGCGATGCATCGGCGCGGCGTCCGTCAGTCAGCGCGTCGACGCGCTGGACGTCCGCGCTCCATGCGGGCGCGCGGGCCTCGAGCCAGTTCGCCCGGTCCGTCGCTGTGCTGTCCGCGGCTCCGGCGGCGGGCACCGCCGTCAGCGCACCCAAGAGCCAGAGGCCTGCGCTCGCGGCCCAGAGGATCTCCCGCATCGCGATGCGGGCAGAGGAAACGCACCCCGGACGTCCCTGTCAAGGGTCGACTAGCCCGGAACGGAGGTCGCGTCGCTGCACGAGGGGAAGACCGCGCTGCAGAACCTCGGACAGGGACTCCGGGTACCGCTGGCATGGCGATACCGGCCTGGAAGCTCGGCGATCGCCTGGCATCGTGGCGGACAGGAGGTCCAAGGGGCAATTCTACGTCCGAGAATCCTTGGAGTGTCAACTCCTACAGGGACGTCCCTCGTATTGCCGCCGTGGATCGCCGCGCCCGCATCGAGAGCCGCCTGCGCGAAGCGCTCGCGGCGCAGCACGTCGAGGTGGTCGACGAGAGCCACCTGCACGCGGGGCACCCCGGCGCGCGCTCGGGCGGCGGACGCTTCCGCGCGACGATCGTCTCCGAGCGCTTCGCCGGCGAGGGCCGCGTCGCGCGCCAGCGCCGCGTCTACGCCGCGCTCGCCACTGAGATGGGCGGCGAGATCCACGCGCTCTCGATGCGCACGTTCACGCCCGACGAATGGGAGTCGGCGCCGCGCTAGTGGCGGGACCGCCGTCGCGATCGCTCGCACGCCTCGCCGCGCTCGCGGCGCTGCTCGGCGCGGTGGCGTGGCTCGCGACCGACGTCTGGCAGGGCCGCACGAACACGCTGCACGCCTGGACGAGCGCGAGGGTCGATCTCGAGCGCGGCGTGATCGGCGCGGTCACCCTGGAAGAATGGACCACCAGGCACACGAGGATCAGCGCGAGCAGGATCCGCACCACGGGGTCGGACTCTGCGCGAGCCGATTTCCTGGCTCGCCCATGCGTCTCCGGATCCGGCATGGATTCCCGTGAGGGCACGGCGCTAGCCCGGATCCCTCACGGGGTCCAGGAGGCGCACTCCCTCCGCGCGTACCTGTGGCGCGCGAGAGGGCACCCGATACGGCCGACGCGCCCTGTAGAGGGCCAGTCGCTCCTCGATCTCGGCGCGCAGAGCGTCCTGGCCTTCGGCGCGAGCGATCTCGACCGCCCGCGAGGCGGCCTGCGCGGCTTCCTCGAAGCGGCCGGCCGTGGCCTGCGCCGCAGCCAGCGTGTCGAGGTAGTTCGCATCACCCCGGTCTGCCTCGACCGCGTCCTCGGCCAGGCGCAGCGCCTCGCCCGGGTCGAGGATCGACTCGGACGTGGCCAGGATCCACGCGAGGCTGTTCACGCTGCTGTGATGACCGGGATCGATCTCGATCGCCTCGCGGTAGTACGCGGCAGCCTGCCCGGGATCTCCGCGCTCGAACGCGAAGCGCGCGAGGCGGGCATAGCCTTTCGCGCTGTCGGGCGTCCGCGACACGAGCGCGTCCATGAGCGCACGCGCACTCTCGAAATCGCCGCGGTCGTAGTGGATCCGCGCCGCGAGTCCGGCCGTGGCGGCATCCAGCTCGCCGACCTCCCGCTGGGCCTCTACGGCCTCGAGCGCGCCGGCCCAGTCCTTCTCTCCTGCTCGCAGCCAGGCGATCCCCCTCCAAGCCGAAGCGTTCGGCCTGAGCGCCAGGCTGCGCTCGAACTGTGCCCGGGCGGCCTCCGGGTCGCCTGCGCGCGCGAAGAGGCTGCCCAGCCGAGCGCGGTGCTCCGCGCTCTCGCGCCCGACGCGGGCGAGCCAGTCGAAGCGCGAGCGGGCGCGCTCGGCATCGCGGCCTGCCAGAGCTTCGAGGGCGGAGCTCTGCAGCCAGATCGTGCCGATCGCGACGACCGCACTGGTCGCAAACACCCCCCAGACGAGGCGTCTACGCCACCCGAGGCTGGGAGCGCTGCTGCCGGGCGCGTCGTGCTGGGATCGGATCAACACCCGGGCCACGCGCCCGCTGCGCAGCTTCCAGATCGCGCCGTCGAGGACGAAGTGGTGGATGTTCACCGCGGCGGCGACCAGCAGCAGCAGCTTCTCGGCCGAGGCCACACTGCCCAGGTGGCTCGAGGCGAACACGATCGGCGGCAGGGTCCAGACTGCGGCGCCGGCGGCGAGCGTCTTGGCGTAGAAGGGCCAGTAGCCCTCCCAGTCCGGCTTCGCCTTGGCGAAGTAGCAGGTGATCCACATGTACTGAACGGCGTGCGCCATCGCGATCCAGAACACGTAATAGGGCGTGGCCGCGAGATCGAAGGGCGCGATGCCCGTCGGAATCCGCCAGAAGCTGACGCTCATCGGAAGCGAGAACCACAGTGCCTGGGTCGCGACCAGCGTCGCGGCGGGCGCGAGCGCGCGACTGGATGTCTGGCGGCGGAGCATCCAGAAGGCCGCCGCGGCCGTGCCGAACGAGGCCAACGCTACCCAGGGAAAGACCAGGCGGGTCCACTCCCGGGGAACGCCCAGGCTCAAGCGCTCGATGGACTCCGCGCCGTACCCCACCGGGTTCGGCACGTATCCGGCGGCCTCGGTGGAGCCGTGGAACACCAGGAAGGTCAGCAGGAACGAGCTCAGGAAGGAGGTGTGAAGCAGCCGACGGACGGGGGACGAAACTTCGATCCCGCCCCGCCGCAGGAACATCATACAGATCCCGAAGTTCTGGCCGGAGTAGTGCCAGGGGCTCCAGGTCAGGTAGACGGTGAACAGCAGCGATCCGAGCAGGGACACGTGCACGCTGGCGACGAACCAGCCGGCCACGAGCAGGGTGGCCCAGGTGGCGAAGATCACGTAGGCGCGGCGATCGGAGCGCTTCTCGTAGACGCGAAGCAGGGTGGCGCCGTAGTGCGGACCGCTCAACACCACGGCGCCGAGCGCGACGAGCGCGGCGGGCTGCGCGGCCCGAAGGGAGTCGCCCCCGACGACCAACACCACGAACAGCGCGGCGTAGACGAGACCCCCGCCCAGCAGCACATCGGTCGCGGGCCCGAACAGCCAGGCGTTCGCGGGTCGAACGGCCTCCGCCATCATCGAGAGGGTGCCACAGCGCCGGAGGCTCGGCCGCTAGCGCTGGAGGCGGTGTAGTTGACGGAATGAACCTTCTCGGACCTTGCGGGAACGCGAGCTTGTATTCCCTCTGCCTATCCGATTCGCTCCGCCCGTGACCGGATGTGATACAGCGGGAGGTCATTCTGACCGTCCGAGGAGGACGTCGAATGCATTTCCCGAGCACGCTCTTGGAGTTCCAGGCCCAGTTCCCCGACGAGGAGAGCTGCTGGCCTACCTGCGTCGGTCCCGCTGGCTCGCGGAT
>CAZQYK010000172.1:0-3384 GCA_964597285.1 uncultured Spirochaetales bacterium | reverse complement strand
GCAGCAGCACGATCCCGGACATGCGCAGCCACTTGTACTCGGCCGCGGTCAGGAACTGGTCGATCACGACCTGCGCGCCGTTCGCGAAATCGCCGAACTGGGCCTCCCAGAGCACGAGCGTGCGCGGGTCGGCGAGCGAGTAGCCGTATTCGAAGCCGAGCACCGACAGCTCGGCGAGCGGGCTGTTGATCATCTCGAGCCGCTCCTGCGGCTCGCGGATGTGATCGAGCGGCACGTAGCGGCGCCCGTCGTCCTGGTCGTAGAGCGCCGCGTGGCGCTGCGAGAAGGTGCCGCGCTCGGAGTCCTGGCCCGAGAAGCGCACCGGCTGGCCCTCGATCAGCAGCGTCCCGAACGCGAGCGCCTCGGCGGTGGCCCAGTCGAGGCCCTCGCCGCTCTCGAGCGCCTTCGCCTTCGCCTCGAGCTGACGCACGATCTTCTTGTGCGCGTGGAGGCCGTCCGGGACGGTCGTCAGCGCGCGGCCGACCTCGCGCAGCGTCTCGATTCCGACGGCGGTCTTGCCGCGCCGCGCGTCGTAGCCCTTCACCGGCTCGAGGCCGGACCACGGGCCCTCGAGCCAGTCCGACTCGGCGAGCTCCCAGCGCTTCGAGGCCTCGAACTCGGCCTCGAGGCGCGTCTGCCAGCGCTCGACCATCTCGTCGGCCTCGCCCTGCTTCAGCACGCCCTGGCGCACGAGCCAGCCGGCGTAGGACTCGCGCACCGGCGGGTGCTCGGCGATGCGCCGGTACATCAACGGCTGCGTGAACATCGGCTCGTCGCCCTCGTTGTGCCCGTAGCGCCGGTAGCAGAACAGGTCGACGATCACGTCCTTGCCGAAGTGCAGCAGGAACTCGGTCGCGAGCGACACGACCGAGACCACCGCCTCGAGGTAGTCGCCGTTCACGTGCACGATCGGCGCCTGGATCATCATGCCGACGTCCGAGCAGTACGGGCCCGAGCGCGCGGCGACCGGGTCGGTCGTGAAGCCGATCTGGTTGTTGACGATCAGGTGGAAGGTGCCGCCGGTGTCGTAGCCGGCGAGCTCCGAGAGGTCGAGCGTCTCGGCGACGAGGCCCTGGCCGGCGAAGGCCGCGTCGCCGTGCAGCAGGACACCCAGCACCCGACGGCGCTCGGTGTCGCCCTTCAGGTCCTGCTTCGCGCGCACCTTGCCGAGCACGACCGGGTCGACTGCCTCGAGGTGCGAGGGGTTCGCGGTCAGCGAGAGGTGCACCTTGCGGTCGCGGACGACGCGGTCGGTCGACGTGCCCATGTGGTACTTCACGTCGCCCGAGCCGTAGTCGTCGTAGGCGGCCGTGTTCCCGCTGAACTCGGAGAAGATCGCGCGGTACGGCTTCTGCATCACGTTCGCGAGCACGTTCAGGCGCCCGCGGTGCGGCATGCCGAGCACGAGCTCCTCGACGCCGAGCTCCGACGCGCGTCGCACGATCTGCTCGAGCGCGGGGATCGTCGCCTCGGCGCCGTCGAGGCCGAAGCGCTTCGTGCCGACCCACTTGCGGTGGATGAAGCGCTCGAAGGTCTCGGCGGCGGTCAGGCGGTCGAGGATCTCGACGCGCAGGTCGCGCTTGAGCTGCGCGCGGTTCTGCGCGCCCTCGACGCGCTGCTGGATCCACGCGCGCTGCGCCGGATCCTGGATGTGCATGTACTCGATGCCGAGGATCCCGCAGTAGACGCGGCGCAGTGCGGCGAGGATCTCGCGCAGCGACGCTTCCTCGAAGCCGAGCTCGCCGCCGACGAAGATCGGGCGGTCGAGGTCGCCGTCGCCGAAGCCGTAGTGCGCCGGGTCGAGCTCCGGGTGGCGGGGGCTCGGCTTGAGCCCGAGCGGGTCGAGGCGCGCGGCGAGGTGCCCGCGCGTGCGGTAGGCGTCGATCAGCGCCAGCGCGCGGATCGAGTCGAGCGCCGCGCGGCGCGCCGCGTCGCCGTCGCCGTCGCCGGAGTGCGTCGCGGCGTCGCCGCCGGCCGCGGCCGGGCCGCGGCCCGCGAGGCCGTCGAGCAGCGCGCGTGCCGAGTCGTCGAGCGCGTCGAAGAAGCCGCGCCACGCCGCGTCGACCGCGTCGGGACGCGCGCGCCACTTCGCGTAGAGCGCGGCGACGCGCCGGACGCGGCCCTTCTCCGCGTGCGGCTCTGCCATCAGAGCCGCACCTCGCCCGAGACGATCGCCGCGTGGGTCTCGGGGCGCAGCGGCACGTAGCTCTGCGCGCCGGCGTCGCGGACGAGCAGCGGGTCGCCGACGCGCGCGGGGTCGAAGCCCTCCTGCGCGAGCTCGACCTTGCGGTGCTTGAAGGTGCCGGTCGTCTCGAGCTCCTTGCGGATGCGCAGGAAGATCGGGCGCGCGTAGGCGGGCAGCTCGCGCTCGAGGTGCGCGTAGAGCGCCGCCGGGTCGAAGGCGTCGTCGACGACGAGCGCGGCCATGCCGGCGCGGCCTTCCTGGCCCGGCACCTCGACGCCGTAGACGTTCGCCTCCTGCACGCCGGGCGCCACCGACAGCGCCTCGGCGACCTCGCTCGTCGCGACGTTCTCGCCCTTCCAGCGGAAGGTGTCGCCGATGCGGTCGACGAAGTAGAAGTAGCCCTCGTCGTCCAGCCGCAGCAGGTCGCCGGTGCGGAAGTAGGCGTCGCCCTCGCGGAACACGTTGCGCAGGATCTTCTTCTCGGTGGCCTCGGGGTTCGTGTAGCCCTCGAAGGGCGTGATGCCGCCGATCCGGCCGATCGCCTCGCCGACCTCGCCGGGCCGGCACGGGACGCAGAAGCCGTCCTCGTCGTGCACGTGTGCGTCGCGCTCGACGTCGTAGCGGACGAGGTGCTGGCCGATCAGGCGCCGCAGCGGCGCCGGCATGCGGCCCACCGCACCGACCTTCCCGTCGAAGTTCATCAGCGCGACGTTGCCCTCGGTGGCGCCGTAGAACTCGACGATGCGCGGGATGCGGAAGCGCTCCTGGAAGGCCTCCCACACCTCCGGCCGCAGCCCGTTGCCGACGATCGCGCGCACCCGGTGCTCGCGCTCGTCGGGGTGCTCGGGCGAGTTGAGGAGGTAGCGGCACAGCTCGCCGATGTACTGGAAGGTCGTGACGTCGTGGCGCACGCAGTCGCTCCAGAACTGCGAGGCCGAGAAGCGCGGCGCGATCACCGCGGTCGCGCCGGTCAGCAGCGCGCCGCCGAGCGCCATGCAGCCGCCGGCCGAGTGGTAGAGCGGAAGTGCCACGTACATCACGTCGCTCGGGCGCAGCTCGAGCGCCGAGATTCCGCCGCTCGCGATGCTCATGCCGCGCAGGTGGCTGATGCGCGCCGCCTTCGGCAGCCCGGTCGTTCCGCTCGTGTAGATGTAACAGAAGGGGTCGCGCGCGAGCAGGCCGGTGCGGACGCCGCTCTC
>CAZQYK010000171.1:0-7525 GCA_964597285.1 uncultured Spirochaetales bacterium | reverse complement strand
GCTGGTGCGCGGCGCCGACGCGGTCGCGCCCGCTCACGAGGAAGGCGCGCTTGGGCCCGCGCGTGCGCCAGCCCTGCGCGTGCGCGACGCGCCGCACGGCGGGCAGATCGACGCTGACCAGGTCGATCTGCGAGCGCCCCGCGCGCTCCGGGAAGCCCGTGAACGCCAGCAGGCTCACGCCCTCGTCGGCGAGCGCCTTCAGCACGTCGGCCGCGCGGCCGGACCGGTTCGGAACCTCGAGTGCCACATAGCTGACCTTGCGTACGGCCATGGCGTCCTCCTCCCGGTGCGCGCGCCAGTGTACGCGCGCGCATCGCGCGGAGGGAAGCACTGAAAGCGATGCCGGTGCCAGCGCAGTAGGGCGCGTTCGTTTCCGCGGCACACGTGCCGCGGCTGCGTTGAAGCGGGGTGATGGTGGCCCTCCTGGATTCGAACCAGACGGGAGGCGCAAAGAGCAAGAAAGCAACAAGGCTTTCAGCTCGTTTATCGAACCGCTTGAGCTTGGCGCCAGGTTGGCGCCAAGACTTCCGCCTGCATCAACGGCTCCGCTATCCGCCGGATTCCCCGCTGGGCGGCTCGTTCGCGGCTGGTGTTTCGGGATGTCGCGCCCTGACGGCTTGGAAGATCTCTCGCGCCAGGATCGGGAACGCCGAGCCCTGGAACTCCTTTCGGGCGAACGTCGCCGATCAAGGCGCTCGTATTGTCTCCGTCGAGTTCGCTTCCGGAGGACCTGTCGCGGGCGTCCACATCGCGCCAGAGTACCGTGTGAGGCGGCTACCTCTCCGAGACGCCCAGCTTCATCTGCGCGTGACCTTCGATCGCCGGGTGGCGGGGCCGATCTCCGTCGGCCGTGGTCGCCACGTCGGTTTCGGGCTGCTGTGGCCGGCATAGTTCGAACAACGCCCCGCCGACGCGCCGCAACCGCAGCATCTGACAAAGCCAGCTGAAGGAGGGTGCCGGCCCATGAGTCACACCCCCGCCGCCGCGAGGCCACGCGACCATGGTATTCTCCAAGCGCATGCCCGGGCACAAGCCGCGCGACACGGTCTGCGCGACAACGCGCTCGATGCGGACGCGCAGCGCGTGTAGATCGAGTTCGGGCGGCGCTCGATCGTCGTCGCGGAACGACGGCTGTGGAATCGAGCACATCGACGACGCGGCAGCGTCCCGGTACGAGCGGGGATAGAATCCCCGCCATCGTGCGCTCCGCGGACCTTCCCGACCCCGAGCAGATGCGGATCCTCGCGAGGCTCGCGCCCGAGGCGAAGCTCGCAGTGGCTCGCCGGCTGTGGGAGGACGCGATCGCGCTCGAGGCGGCCTGGCTGCGCGAACGCCATCCAGAAGAGGGCGACGATGCGATCCTCCGGCGGCTCCGGGCCTGGCAGCTCCATGGACGCGCCCGGCTGGATTGACGTCTTCATCCGACGTCTCGAGGCCCTCGGCCTCCCGTACATGGTGACGGGCTCGGTGGCCTCGATGGTCTATGGGGAGCCTCGCCTGACGCTGGACGTCGACCTGGTCGTCGAGCTCGACGTCGAGGCCGGGGACGCCCTCCTGGATGCGTTCCCGGAGACGGAGTTCTACCGCCCGCCGCGCGAGGTGGTGCGCCTCGAGTGCTCGCGCGACGCGCGCGGGCACTTCAACCTGATCCATCACGAGACCGGGATGAAGGCCGACGTCTACCCAGCGGCTCGCGACGCGCTGCACCGCTGGGGGCTCGCGCACCGCCGACGCATCCCGTTCGCAGAGGGGAAGCTCTGGCTGGCACCCCCGGAGTACGTGATCCTGCGCAAGCTCGAGTTCTGGCGCGAGGGCGGATCCGAGAAGCACGTGCGAGACGTGCGCGCGATGCTGGCCGCGGATCTCGAGCTGGACCGCGTCTTCCTCGACGCGGAGCTTCGCAGCCGGGGCCTCGAGGACGCCTGGCAGGCGGTGCTGGAGCCGCGCTGACTCACCAACACGAGGAGGTATCCCGATGAAGCGCCCCCGCCGCCGCGAAGCCACCCCCGTGGCGCACATGATCCTCTCGAAGCGGATGGCGGACCACAAGCCGCACGACATGATCTGCGAGCTCGTCGACAACGCGCTCGACGCGGGGGCGGAGCGGGTCTGGATCGAGCTGGGGCGGCGCTCGATCACCGTCGCCGACGACGGCAGCGGGATGGAGGACATCGACGACGCAATCCGCTTCGGCAAGGGCACGCGCGCGGGGCGGCGCGGCGGAGTGCTCGGGCGCTACGGCGTCGGCATGACCGACGCGCTGTGCAAGCTCGGGCCGAAGGCCGAGGTCACGACGCTGCGTGCCGGCGGGCTGCGCCGGCTGCGCGTCGACTGGGAGGAGTGCCTGCGCAACGACCACTTCCCGTATCTCGCCGACGGGAGGCCGCGCCGCTGCGCCGAGATCGCGCTCGTCGACGGGCTGGCCGCCCGGTCCGGCACGCGCGTGCGCATCCACGGCCAGCCGCCCGGGATCCACCTCGACAAGCTCCACCGGCTGCTGACGGAGCGCTACACACCGGGCATCTGGCAGGGCCGCGAGATCTTCGCGCGGCGCGAGTCGCAGGAATGGCTCGTCGTCGAGGACATGGACCCGGGCCCGCTGTACGACGTGATCGAGTACGACGGCGAGATCGACGGGCGTCCTTATCACGTGTACGGCGGCCTGATGCAGCAGCGCAACGTCGTCTACAACCGCGCCTTCGTCGGCTACGCCTACCGATTCGTCGAGGAGACGACCGAGCTCGTGAAGGGGCTCTCGACCGCACACCTCCAGATCTTCCTCGGCGAGGCGTGGAAGGAGTGCCTCGGCACCCACAAGAACCGCCTCGAGCGCGGCCGCGAGGAGCTCTTCGAGGACGTCCGCGCGCGGGCCAAGGACTGGCTCGACGCCGCCGCGCGCCAAGCCGAGGCGCTCCAGCTCACGAGCCTCGCGCTCGAGCTCGAGGACTACCTGAAGCGGATGGAGGAGGGGCGCGGCGCCGAGCCGGTGGTCGCGGTGCGCCGGGCTCCGCTCTCCGAGCGGCGGACGCGCGACGCGGCGCCCGACCGCGAGCGCCGCCCGCGTCCGGCCGAGGGCTCGCCCGGCGCCGATGCGGGCGCGCGGCCGCGCCGCGGGATCACCGTCGCGTGGGATCCGGCGCTGCGCCAGATGGGCGAGCTGCGCGTCGCCGACGACGGCGAGATCTCCGTCGCGCTGAACCCCGACGACGCGCGCATCCGCGCGCTGCGCGAGCGGCGCGACTGCCCGGGCATCGTCCACATCATCACGGCCTACGTCGCGCAGTACGCGGCGCTCGGCGAGGAGCACGCGCGGCGCGTGCTGCGGCCCGGCATCGTGCGCGACGCCGACCCGGGGCTGCGCGAGCACGAGCTCTACGCCTACTACTACGACCGCGTCGATCAGCCGGCGGTCGCGCACGAGGAGGATTGAGGTCGGCCCGAGGCCTCAGAGCAGCTCTCCGTCCAGACGATGCACGTAACGCGCCAGCAGCGCCGGCGAAACGCGCTGCATGCGGCGGCGCGCGCGCAGCTCGCGGTCGCTGCAGTGCTCGGCGCCGCGCGTGTGGTCGCGCTCGCGCGAGCGGCGCGCGGCGCGCAGCGCGGCGAGGAAGGCGCGCGGCGGGTCGTCGGCGGTATCGGCTTCGGACGACGCGTCGACGGCCTGCGTTTCGCCCTCCCGCGCGCTCGCGGGGCCGAGCACGCGGTCGATCTCGCCGACCACGGCGGCCCAGCGCGTCCACGGACCGGGGAGGTCCTCGAGGGCACGCGCGGCGTCGAACGCGTCCTCTACCGGCGCGGGAAGGGCCGGGAGCGGCGGCGGCGCGTCGAGCGCCGGAACGCCGCACGGCTCGAGCGCGGGCGCGGCGGGTGCGATCTCGGTGCCACTCTCCAGACACGCGGCGTGGAGCCAGGTGCGGGCCTCCGCCGCGTCGCCGAGCGCGAACGCGAGGCGCGCCGCCTCGAGCCACGCGGCGCCCGGCGACGCACTGGCGGCGATCCGCGCCGACGCGCGCCGAGCCGCGTCGCTGTCCCCGGCGGCGAACGCGTAGTGCGCGCCCAGCCAGCCGCGGAAGCGGCGCCCGGGCTCGGCTTCGAGCGCACGCGACACGCACCGGGCGTAGACGTGGAACCACTCGGCCTCGGCGAGGAAGCCGCGCGCGGAGGTGGCCGTGAACGCCGCGCGGAAGGCTTCGTGCGACGCGGCGACCGCGTCGGCTCCCGCTCCCGCGAGCGCCGTCCCGATCCGCGCGAGCCGCGCCGCGTCCGCCGACTCCTCGGGCGCGCCCGCCGCGCGCGCGAGCTCCGCGCGCGCTCCGTCGAGATCCGCGCGCGCCAGTGCCTCGCGCGCCGCCGAGCGCGGGAGATGCGTGCCTTCGAACAGGGCGAGCTGCGCCAGCCGGGGTCCCCTCCGCTGGGGCTGCATTCTGCCCGAACGACCGACGATACGCGTCGAAGGATCGAGACGTCGTCCTTGATTTTCGCCTTTTATTCGTCTAGGCTCGCGGAGCTCGGATCCGCTGATTCGCCAGCCGATTCGGCCTGTTCCGCCGATTCGGCGGCTGCGGAGCGCGCGCATGGCTCTCTCGGAAGTTTCCACCGACTCGCTCGAGGCGACACGGTCCGGGTCGAGGCGACGCAGCGGCTCGCCTGGCGCGTGCCACGCGACGTGGCCCTGCTTTTCGCCGCGGTGCCACCTGCACGACCACCACGTCACGTTCCGCTCCGCGGGGGGGTCTCACGCGCTCGCCAACCGCATCACGCTCTGCGCCTTCCGCCACCAGCGCTGCGTGCACGCGGGGCTGCTGCGCATCCGCGGCCGCGCGCCCGACTCCCTCGTGTTCGAGCTCGGGCTGCGCCCGGGCACGGCACCGCTCGCGCGCTACCGGTCCGGCGACGTCGCGCTGCCGGCACTCCCGGCGCTTCCGGCGTCTCAGCCGGGGCCGCCGTGGTGTCGAGCGACGGGGGACACTCCGAAGGCTGCATGAGTGTCCCCCCGCCCCCCGGCGTGCGACTACGTCGAGCTGCGCTGTCGCAGCGCGTTCTCGTTCCTCGAGGCGTCGTCGAATCCCGAGGACCTCGTCGACGCGGCGGCCGAGCAGGGGCACGCGGCGCTCGCGCTCGGCGACCGCGACGGCCTGTACGGGATCCCGCGCTTCCACGCCGCCGCGCGCGCGGCCGGGCTGCGTGCGATCGTCGGCGCGGAGCTGCGGGTGGACGATCCCTGGCCGCAAGCGGCCGCAGGCCGCGCGCAGCGAGGCGAAGCCGAGCGAAGCTCGAATGGGCTGCCGTTGCTGCTGCTCGTCGAGACGCCGCGCGGCTACCGCAACCTGTCGCGCCTCGTGACGCTCGGCCACGCGCGCGGCGGCAAGGACGCGGCGCGCGGGAGCTGGGACGAGGTCGAGGCGCACGCGGCCGACCTGTGCGCGCTCGTGCGCGGCGACGCGGCGCTCGCGCCCGGCCCGCTCGCGCACGCGCGCGACCGCTTCCCCGGGCGCCTGTGGGTCGACGTCTCGCGCCACGGGCTGCGCGAGCAGGAGCGCGCGAACCGCCGCGCCGCCGACCTCGCCGCGGCGGCGCGCGTGCCGGTCGCGGCCAGCGGCGACGTGCGCCACGCGCGCCCCGACGGCCGCATGCTGACCGACGCGCTCACCTGCCTGCGCCACAAGACGCGCCTCGACCGCGCCGGGCGGCTGCTCGCCGCGAACGGCGAGCAGCACCTGCGTCCGCCGGCACACGCCGCGGCGCGCTTCGCCGACCGCCCCGAGTGGCTGCGCGCGACGCGCGCCGTCGCCGAGCGCTGCGCGTTCACGCTCGCCGACCTCGGCTATCGCTTTCCGGAGTTCCCGATCCCGCCCGGCGAGACGCAGGCCTCGTTCCTGCGGATCCTCACCCTGCACGGCGCGCGCGAGCGCTACGGCCGTCCGGTGCCGGCGCGCGCGCGGCGCCAGCTCGAGCGCGAGCTCGCGGTGATCGAGAAGCTCGACCTCGCCGGCTACTTCCTGATCGTGCACGACATCGCGCGCTTCGCGCGCGAGGCGCCGATGCTCGCGCAGGGGCGCGGCTCGGCGGCGAACAGCGCCGTTTGTTATGCGCTCGGCATCACCGCGGTCGACCCGGTGGCGATGGGCCTGCTCTTCGAGCGCTTCCTGTCCGAGGAGCGCGGCGAGTGGCCCGACATCGACATCGACCTGCCGTCGGGCGAGCAGCGCGAGAAGGCGATCCAGTACGTGTTCGACAAGTACGGCGAGCGCGGCGCGGCGCTCACCGCGGTGGTCGTGAGCTATCGCACGCGGATGGCGGTGCGCGAGATGGGCAAGGTGCTCGGCCTCGGCGACGACCTGATCTCGCGGCTCTCGGCGCTGCTCTCGAGCGTCGAGCACCCCGACGACCGCGAGAGCGCCGACGGCGCGCTGCGCGCCGCCGGCGTCGACCCGCGCGCGCCGCGCATCGCCGCGCTGCTCGGGCTCGTCGAGCGCGTGCGCGGGCTGCCGCGCCACCTCGGGCAGCACCCGGGTGGGATCGTGATCGCGGCCGGCCGCCTCGACGAGGTCGTGCCGATCGAGCCGGCGCGGATGAGCGGGCGCCGCGTCGTGCAGTGGGACAAGGAGGACTGCGCCGACCTCGGCATCATCAAGATCGACCTGCTCGGCCTCGGCATGCTCGCGGCGCTCGAGGACACGATCGAGCAGATCCGCGTCCACGAGAAGGTGGCGGTCGACCTCGCGAAGCTGCCGCCCGACGACCCGGCGACCTACGAGATGATCCGCCGCGCCGACACGATCGGCACCTTCCAGATCGAGAGCCGCGCGCAGATGGCGACGCTGCCGCGGATGAAGCCCGAGCGCTTCTACGACCTCGTCGTCGAGGTCGCGATCATCCGGCCGGGGCCGATCACCGGCAAGATGGTGCACCCCTACCTCGAGCGGCGCGCCGGACGCGAGCCGGTGCGCTACGCGCACCCCTGCCTCGAGCCGATCCTCGCGCGCACGCTCGGCGTGCCGCTCTTCCAGGAGCAGCTGCTGCGCATCGCGATGGCGGCGGCCGGCTTCTCCGGCGGCGAGGCCGAGGAGCTGCGGCGCGCGATGGGCTTCAAGCGCTCGGTCGAGCGCACGAGCCGCATCGAGGAGCGGCTCGTCGCCGGCATGAGCGCGCGCGGCATCGCGCGCGACGCGCAGCAGGAGATCCTGCGCGGCATCACCTCGTTCGCGCTCTACGGTTTTCCGGAATCACACGCGGCGTCGTTCGCGCTGATCGCGTATGCGTCGGCGTGGCTCAAGCGCCACCACCCGGCGGCCTTCCTCGCGGGCCTGCTGAACGCGCAGCCGATGGGCTTCTACAGCGCGGCGACGCTCGTGAAGGACGCGCAGCACCACGGCGTCGCGGTGCTGCCGGTCGACGTCGCGCGCTCGGCGTGGGACTCGCGGCTCGAGCCGCTGCCGGGCGGCGGCCACGGCGTGCGCCTCGGGCTGCGCCGGGTGGCCGGGCTGCGCGAGCAGACGGCGCGGCGCATCGAGGCCGAGCGCGC
>CAZQYK010000170.1:0-4510 GCA_964597285.1 uncultured Spirochaetales bacterium | reverse complement strand
CCCGAGCCGCTCGCACGGGCGGAGAGCGCTGCCGCACCGCGCGCCGCTGCGCCGCCGAGTCCCGCTGCCAGCGATCCGCCGATCGCGGCGGTGCAGCGACAGGCGCTGCGCTACCTCGCGCTCGAGCCCGAGCGGATGCGCGCGCTCGCGCGCGGCGCCGCGCACCGCGGCTGGCTGCCGCAGCTCTCGCTGCGCGTCGACGGCGGCTTCGGCCGCGACCGCGCGCGCGACCAGGACCAGGTGCTGAGCTCCGGCGCGACGCACGTGCTCGTCGACCGCGACCGCGGCCGCGACGAGGACTACGGCGCGTCGCTCGTGCTGTCGTGGGACTTCGGCGACGCCGCGTTCCACCCCGACAGCGTCGACGTGTCGCGCGAGGCGCGCCTCGTCGCGCAGCTGCGCGACGACGTGCTCGACGAGATCGGCCAGGTCTACTTCGAGCGCCAGCGCGTGCTCGCGGCCGCCGCTGCGCCGCCGCGCCCCGACGCGCCGCCGGAGGCGACGCCGGCCGCGCTGCGCCTGCGCGCCGCGGAGCTCGCGTCGGGCCTCGACGCGTGGACCGGCGGCTGGTTCAGCGCGCAGCTCGCGCGCGCTGGCGACGGTCCCGACCTCCCCGCACTGGAGAACGACCGATGAAGCTCCGAAGCCGCGGCCTGCGGGCCGCCCTGATGCTGCTGGGGCTCGCCGCGCCGCTCGGCGCGCGCGCGCTCCCGCTGATCTCCGAGGTGTTCTACGACGCCGCCGGCAGCGACGACGGCCTGTCCTTCGTCGAGATCCACGCGGCGCCCGGCACCGCGCTCGACGGCCTCGTGATCGAAGGGATCAACGGCTCGAACGGCGCGGTGACCGACAGCATCGTCCTCGCCGGCACGGTCGGCGCGAGCGGCCTGTTCGTCGTCGCCGACGACGCGGGCGACGGCACGACGCTCGTCGCCGGCGCCGACCTCGTCGCGAACTTCGACTTCCAGAACGGGCCCGACTCGGTCGTGCTGCGCGACGCCGGCGGCGTGCTCGACGCGCTCGGCTACGGCGTGTTCGGCGCGGGCGAGTTCTTCGCCGGCGAGGGCGCGCCGGCGCCCGACGCGCCGGCCGGCAGCTCGCTCGCGCGCGTCTTCGCCGACGTCGACACCGACGACAACGCGTCCGACTTCGCCGTCGGCGCGCCGACGCCGGGCAGCGCCGCGTTCGCCGTGCCCGAGCCGGCGAGCGGCGCGCTGCTCGCGCTCGGCCTCGCCGCGCTCGCGCGCTCCGGCCGCCGCCGCTGACTCCGGGGCCCCTTCCACGGCGGCGGCCCCCATCCCTCCCTCCTACCCAACCGCCGCCCGCCCCCGGCGCGCGCCTCGGCGCGCCGGGGGCCTCTCCGGACGCGCACCCGCCTCGGCTACGCTCGCCGCGCCGATGGACATCCAACGCGTCTACCGCGCGCTGATCGGCGGGTTCCGGCGCCGGCGCATGCGGCGCTTCGAGCGGGCGTTCCGCCCCGACGCGGCGACGCGGATCCTCGACGTCGGCGGCACGCCGTACAACTGGGAGTGGATCGACGCGCGCCCGCAGGTGACACTGCTCAATGTCGCCGCGCCGGCCGCGCCGGCGCGCGACGCGCGCTTCCGCGCGGTGGTCGCGACCGGCACGCGGCTGCCTCACCCCGACCGCGCGTTCGACGTCGCGTTCTGCAACTCGGTGATCGAGCACGTCGGCTCGGCCGCCGCGCAGCGCGCGCTCGCCGGCGAGCTGCGCCGCGTCGCGCGTGGCCTGTGGGTGCAGACCCCGGCGCGCGGCTTCTTCTTCGAGCCCCACCTGCTGACGCCCTTCCTGCACTGGCTGCCGCGGCGTTGGCAGCGGCGGCTGCTGCGCAACTTCAGCGTCTGGGGCTGGCTCGTGCGGCCCGACCCGGCCCACGTCGGGCGGGTCGTCGACGGCACGCGGCTGCTCGGCGGCCGCGAGTTCGCTGCGCTGTTCCCGGACTGCGAGATCCGGCGCGAGCGCTTCCTCGGCTGGACGAAGGCATACGTCGCGGTGCGGCCGGCCGCGCCGGCGGGCGTTCCCGCGGGGGAACGCTCAGGCGATGCCCCCGACCGCCGAAACGTTGCACGATGACGCACCGGTGCGCGCGACCGCCGAACGCGGGAGACTGCCACGCGCGCGCCGGCCGGCGCGGGGGGGCGGGATGATCACCGGGGCGAACACGAACGTGCGCTACCGCGGGATCCTGTTCCACGTGCAGACCGAGGACTCCGGGCGCGCGAATCCCCACGTGATCAGCCACCTCTACCACGGCGGCACGATCCTCGGCTCGCAGAAGACCGACTACGCCGAGCAGCTCGAGTCCGACGACCTCGTCGGCGTCGTGCGCGACCTGATCGAGCGTCAGCACGCGGCGATGGTCGAGAAGCTCCACGGCGGCGGCTTCGACGACGTGATCGCCGAGCGGCTCGGCGACACCGCCGCGGGCCAGCCGAAGCCCGACGCGGCGGAGTCGAAGCCGGACACCGAGCCCGACCCGAAGGAGGCGACGCGGCCCGAACGCGCCGAGCCGCCGCGCGGGCCGGCCGCGCCGGCGCCGGTCGCGGCGGTGCGCCGCGGCGAGCGCGGCTTCGGCGACGGCCTCGGCTCGGCGAAGCCGCTCGACGAGGTGATCCTCGAGTATCTCGCCGAGAAGGCGCGCGGGCGCGGCTCCGACGGCGCCGGCCGCGCGGACCGCAAGACGCGCACGGGCGGGTGAGGCTCGGCGTCGGACGGCGGGGCGCTCCGGCGCGCGCGCCCGGCGAGCTGCGGCGGGTCTCGCACGAGGCGGCGGCGCAGCTCTTCCACGTCTCGAAGTCGTACGTCGCCGGCAGCTATGCGCTGCGCGACGTCAGCCTCGAGCTCGGCCGGGGCGAGTTCGTGTTCCTGACCGGCCCGAGCGGCGCCGGCAAGACCACGCTCTTGCGGCTGCTCTTCGCCGCCGAGCGGCCGAGCGAGGGGCAGATCGTCGTGCTCGGCCGCAACGCGTCGCGGCTGTCGCCGCGCTCGGTGCCGGAGCTGCGTCGGCACATCGGCGTCGTGTTCCAGGACTTCAAGCTGCTCGGCCGCCGGACGGTCGAGGAGAACGTCGCGCTCGCGCTCGACGTCGTCGGCACGACCGGCCGCGCGGCGCGCGCGAGCGTGTTCGCGGTGCTGAAGCAGGTGGGCCTCCAGCACCGCCGCTACCAGCGGCCGCTGTCGCTCTCGGGCGGCGAGCAGCAGCGTGTCGCGATCGCGCGCGCGCTCGTCAACGAGCCCGACATCCTGCTCGCCGACGAGCCGACCGGGAACCTCGACCCCGACCTCTCGCTCGAGATCATGGACCTGATCGCCGGCACCGCGACGCGCGGCACGACCGTCGTCGTCGCGACGCACGACCAGGCGATCCTCGAGCGCTTCCGCAAGCGCACGATCCGGCTCGAGGCCGGGCGCGTGACCGAGGACCGCCCGGCGCCGGGCGGCGGGGCGTGATCCGCCCGGCCGCGCGCGCCGCGTACTTCGCGCGCACCGCGCTGCGCGGGATCGCGGCGACGCCCGGCACCGCGGTGGTCGCGACCGCGACGATCGCGGTCTCGCTCGTGCTCGTCGGCGCCTTCGCGCTGCTCGTCGCGAACATGCAGGCGCTGCTCGGGCGCTTCGGCGACGCGGTCCAGGTCACGGCCTTCCTCGAGGACGGCCTCGGCGAGGCCGAGCGCGCGGCCCTCGTCGAGGCGGCGGGCGGCGTCGACGGCGTCGCGTCGGCGCGCCTCGTGTCCGAGGACGAGGCGCTCGAGCGCTTCCGTGACGGCGTCGGCCGCGACACGGGGCTGCACGAGGGGCTCGGCGCGAACCCGCTGCCGGCGTCGCTCGAGCTCGCGCTCGAGCCCGGCCACCGCAACGCGGCGGCGCTCGCGCGCGTCGCGGCCGCCGCCGAGGCGCTGCCCGGCGTCGTCGACGTCGCATCGGGCGCCGACTGGGTCGAGGGCTACGTGCGCGCGCTCGCGCTCGTGCGCGGGCTCGCGATCGGGCTCGCGGTGATCCTCGCGCTCGCGACGACGCTGATCGTCTCGAACACGATCCGGCTCGCGGTGCTGTCGCGCCGCGACGAGCTCGAGATCCTCGCGCTCGTCGGCGCGTCGCGGGCGTTCGTGAACACGCCCTTCCTGATCGAGGGCGCGCTCCAGGGCCTCGCGGCCGGCGTGCTCGCGTGGGTGCTGCTCTACGCGCTGTTCCGGCTCGTGCTGCCGGGCTTCGAGTTCGGCCTCGAGCTCGTGCTCGGCGGCGTCGCGCCGCGCTTCTTCGACGGCGGCGAGAGCGCGGCGCTGCTCGGCGGAGGCACCGCGCTCGGCCTGCTCGGCTCGGCGCTCGCGGTCGCGTCGGAGGGGCGGCGGTGAGGGCGGCCGCAGCGGCCGCGCTCGGAATCGCGCTCGCCGCGGCGGGCGCGGCGCCGGCGCAGGAGGAGCCCACCGACCTCGAGCGCATCCGCGCGGCGATCGCCGAGAGCCGCGAGCGCGTCGCCGCGTACGAG
>CAZQYK010000169.1:0-4201 GCA_964597285.1 uncultured Spirochaetales bacterium | reverse complement strand
TGCTCGAGGGCTGGGGCATCCCGGTGCACCGCGGCTTCCGCGCCGAGCAGGTGCTCGAGGCCGAGCCCGACCTCGTCGTGATCGGCAACGCCGTGCGCCCCGACAACCCCGAGGCGCGCGCGGTGCTCGACGAGGGCCTGCCGCACCGCTCGTTCTCCGACGCGCTCTACGAGCTCGCGATCGCCGGTCGCCACTCGGTCGTCGTCAGCGGCACGCACGGCAAGACGACGACGACGGCGCTCGTCGCGTCGCTGCTGCTCCACACCGGACGCGACCCGTCGCTGCTCGTCGGCGGCTTTGCCCTCGACTTCGACGGCAGCTTCCGCGAGGGCGCCGGGCCGCACTTCGTCGTCGAGGGCGACGAGTACGACACGGCCTTCTTCGACAAGACGCCGAAGTTCCTGCACTACCACCCGCGCACGCTCGCGGTGACGTCGGTCGAGTTCGACCACGCCGACATCTACCGCGACCTCGAGCACGTGAAGCAGGCGTTCCGAAAGCTCGTGCGCGGGCTGCCGGGCGACGGCCGCCTCGTCGCGGCGCTCGCGCACGAGGGCGTGCGCGACGTCGTGCAGGGCGCGCCGTGCCCGGTCGTCGGCTACGGCGTGGGCCCCCCCGCGGCCGCGCTCGACTGGTCGGCGCAGGACCTCGACGCCGGCCCCGACGGCACGCGCTTCGCGCTGCACCGCGCCGGCCGGCCGGCCGGGAGCGCGCTCGTTCCCTCGTACGGCGCGCACAACGTCGAGAACGCGATCGCGGCGCTCGCGGTCGTCGACGCGCTCGGCGTGCCGCCGGCCGAGTCGCTGCCGGCGCTCGCGCGCTTCCGCGGCGTGCGGCGCCGGCTCGAGGAACGCGGCAGCGCCGGCGGCGTCACCGTGCTCGACGACTTCGCGCACCATCCGACGGCCGTCGAGGCGACGCTCGGCGCGGTGCGCGCGCGCTACCCGGGCCGGCGCGTGCTCGCGATCTTCGAGCCGCGAACGAACACGAGCCGGCGCGTGGTGTTCCAGGCCCGCTACGCCGCGTCGTTCGACGCCGCCGACCACGTCGTCGTCCGCATCGTGCCCGACGCGCCGATCTACAGCGCCACCGGCGAGGTCACCGAGCTCTTCTCGGCCGACGCGCTGGTCGGCGACCTCGCCGCCCGCGGGGTGTCCGCGGTCGCGCTCGCCGACGTCGACGCGATCGTCGCGCACGTGGCCGGGGTGGCGCGGCCCGGCGACGTCGCCGTCGTGATGAGCAACGGCTCGTTCGACGGCATCTGGGAGAAGCTGCTCGCGGCGCTCGGGGAATAGCGCGCCCGCGCGCTACGCTGCCGCGGTGCGCCGGATCGCCTCCAGCCTGATCGCCGCCGCCGCGCTCGCGGCCGTCGCGCCGGCTGGGGGCGCCGACCTCGCGGCCGACGCGACCGACCCGTTCGCGCCGACGGCGCCGCCCGAGCTCGCGGCCGACGAGCGCGCGCGTCTCGAGACCGGCGAGGTCGTGATCCGCCGGCTCGAGCCGAGCGACGGCCGCGGCATCGGCCTGCTCGCGATGGGCCTCGTCGACGCGCCGCCCGACGCGGTCTGGGCGGTGATGCGCTCGTGCGACGACCAGGACGAGTACATGCCGCGCGTCGCGTACGCCGCCGAGCGCGACCGCGACGGCGCCGCGTGCACCTGCGATCTCGTCTTCGACATGCCCTATCCGATCGACGACTGGCGCTCCGAGACGCGCCAGCGCGAGCGGCGCCTTCCCGACGGCGGCTGGCAGCGCAGCTGGCACCTCGCGTCGCGCGACGGCAGCTACGAGCGCAACCACGGCTCGTGGAGCGTGCGGCCCTACGCGCCCGGCGGCGGTGACGCGACGCGCACGCTGCTCGTGACGCGGATGGACCTGCTGCCGAAGGCCCCGCTGCCGGCGTGGATCCTGCGCGCCGCGCAGACGCGCCAGGCCCCGGCGACCTTCGACGCGATCCGCGCGCGCGTGCGCGAGCGGCGCGGCGGCGAGGCCGCGCCGCGCCGCGCCGACGCGCCCGATCCGGGGCCCGAGGGAACCCCGCTAGTCCAGCGCTAGGCTCGGTCCGCCGATGCGGGCCGGGGGGATCCCGATGCGACCGTTCCGAGCGCTCCTGCTGCTGGCCGTCACGGGGCTGTGTGGCGTGGCGACCGCCGAGCCGCTCGCGCGCGACGCGGTGCCCGCGCCGCTCGCGCCGTGGGTCGACTGGGTGCTGCGCGGCCACGAAGCCGAGCGCTGCCCCTTCTTCACCGGCCGGGCCGATCGGCGCGTCTGCGCGTGGCCGTCGCGCCTCGAGCTCGAGCTCGGCGACGACGGCGGGCGCTTCGTCCAGGAGTGGCGCGTCGAGCACGCGGCGTCGGTGCCGCTGCCGGGCGACGCGCGCCGCTGGCCCCACGACGTGCGCGCCGGCGCCGCGCCGCTCCCGGTCGCCGAGCGCGACGGCCGGCCGAGCGCGCAGCTTCCGGCGGGACGCCACGTGGTGTCGGGCCGCTTCGCCTGGGACGCCCTGCCCGAGCTGCTCCAGATCCCGCCGGAGACCGGCCTCGTCGCGCTGCGGCTGCGGGGCGCCGAGGTCGCGTTCCCGCGGCGCGACGCGCAGGGAAGGCTCTGGCTCCAGCAGCGCGCGCGCGACGACGACGGCGAGGAGCGCCTCGAGCTGCGCGTGAACCGGCGCCTCGTCGACGAGGTACCGTTCGAGCTCGAGACGCGCGTCGAGCTCCAGGTCGCCGGCCAGAGCCGCGAGGTGCGGCTCGGCCGCGCGCTGCCCGACGGCTTCGTGCCGCTCGCGCTCGAGAGCCCGCTGCCGGCGCGCCTCGACGCCGACGGCCGGCTTCGCGTGCAGGTGCGGCCCGGGCGACACGCGATCGCGCTGCGCGCGCGCCACGAGGGGCCGGTCGCCGCGCTCGCGGCGCCCGAGCCGGGCGGGCCGTGGGCGGCGAGCGAGGTCTGGGTGTTCGACGCGCGGCCGGGCCTGCGCGTCGTCACCGTCGAGGACGGCGTCGCGGTCGACCCGACCCAGACGACGCTGCCCGAGGAGTGGCGCGCGTTCCCGGCCTACCTCGTCGAGCCGGGCGACGCGCTGCGGCTCGACGAGGAGCGGCGCGGCGACGCCGACCCGGCGCCCGGCCGGCTCGCGCTCTCCCGGACCTGGTGGCTCGACTTCGACGGGCGCGGCTACACGCTTCGCGACGAGATCGGCGGCGAGCTGCGCCGCGCGACGCGCCTCGAGATGGGCGGCGCCGCCGAGCTCGGCCGCGTCGCGTCGGGCGGGCGCGACCAGCTGATCACGACCCTCGAAGGCGCGGAGCTGCGCGGCGTCGAGCTGCCGCCGGGTCCGGTAGAGCTCGTCGCCGAGAGCCGGGTGCCGACGAAGGGGCGTGGCCTGCTGTCGCGCGCGCTGCCGGCGGTGAGCTGGGAGCACGACTTCCACGAGCTCTCGGGCCGGCTGCAGCTGCCGCCGGGCTGGCGCCTCCTGCACGCGGCCGGCGTCGACCGCGCGACACCGTCGTGGATCACGCGCTGGACGCTGCTCGACCTGTTCGCGGTGCTCGTGCTCGCCGGCGCGTTCTTTCGCCTCTTCGGCCCGCGCTGGGGCGCCGTGGCACTCGCCGGCCTCGCGCTGACGTGGATCGAGCCGCGCGCGCCGCACGCGGCGTGGTTCGCGGTGCTCGGCGCCGAGGCGCTGCGCCGCGCGCTGCCGCAGGGCCGCTTCCCGCGCTTCGCGCGCGTGCTCGGCGCGGCGCACCTCGCGGCGCTCGGGGCGCTCGTGCTCGTCGCGCTCCCGTTCGCGGTCGGCCAGGTGCGCACGGGCCTGTACCCGGCGCTCGAGCGGCCGTACCAGGCGGTCGGCGCCGTCGAGTTCGTCCGGCTGCAGCGCGACGCGGCGCCGAAGCGGGCTCCGTCGCCGCTCGACCCCGGCGAGGGGCTGGCCGCCGCCGGCTACCTCGAGATCGAGGAGTCGGTCGTGCGCGACCGCGGCAGCGAGTACCGCTCGTGGGAGCCCGACCCCGCGGCGAAGGTCACGACCGGCCCGGGCCTCCCGGCCTGGAGCTGGGAGGACGTGTCGCTCGTCTGGAGCGGGCCGGTGGAGCGCGAGCAGACGCTGCGCCTCGTGCTGCTGCCGCCGCTCGCGAACGCAGCACTCGCGCTGCTGCGC
This sequence comes from uncultured Spirochaetales bacterium, assembly GCA_964597285.1. Lineage (GTDB taxonomy): Bacteria > Myxococcota_A > UBA9160 > UBA9160 > SMWR01 > JAHEJV01. The sequence continues at coordinate 48 of CAZQYK010000169.1, read as the reverse complement.
GTGGCGCTGCTCGCGGCGCTCGTCGGGTGCGCGCTCGCGGCGCTGCGC
>CAZQYK010000168.1:0-3387 GCA_964597285.1 uncultured Spirochaetales bacterium | reverse complement strand
GGTCCGAGCGGCGATCTCCGCCATGGTGAGGCCCGCGAGGCCGCCGCGGCGCAGGCGCTCCTCGAGCTCGTCGATCAGCTCGAGCTGGCGCGTCGAGAGCTGGCGCGCGGCTTCGCGCGAGAGCAGCGGCTTCGGCGCGCGCACGCCGGGCAGGCGCACGCGGAGCGGGGCGTCGGCCGCGCTCAAGACAAGAGCGCCTCGGGAACATCGACCACCCGCGCGCGCAGCCACTCGCCGAGGCTCTTCGCCTGCGGGTCCTGGCGCGTCGCCGCGGCGACGCCCTCCTCGAGCAGTCCGCGGATCACGAAGTTCAGCGAGCGCAGCGCCGGCAGCCGGTGGCGCTCGACGTCGAGCCCGGCGACCTCGGGCAGCAGCTCGCGGAGCCGCTCGGTCGTCAGGAAGGCGTCGAGCCACGCCCACGCCGCGTCGCTGCGCGCGAAGACCCCGAGGTTCGCGTCGCCGCCCTTGTCGCCGGAGCGCGCGCCGAACAGGCGCCCGAGCGGCGCGCGCGCGGTCGGCCCGCCCGGCGCCGCGACGTCGGGCCCGGGCGCCGCGGCGACCGAAGCGCGGCCCGCCGGCGCCACCGACGACACGCGCCGGGTCTCGCCGCCGAGCAGCACGACCTCCTGCGGCACCTCGTCGGCCGGCACGCGCGCCGGCTCGTAGACCCCGAACGGGCGCCCCGGCCCGGGCCCGCCGCCGACGCCGAAGAAGCCCGGGATCGTCGCGAGGCCGAGCTCGATCACCGCGTTCGAAAACGCCCGCCCCACCTTGGCTTCGTCCGGATCCTTCACGCTGATCTTGAGGATCGCGACGGCCTGCTCGTTGGTCGGCGGATCGGGCCGGTCGGTGCGCATCAGGCGCGTCGTGACCTGCTGGAAGTCCTCGGGGCGGTGCGGGCACGCGATCCAGAAGGCCCGTTCGATCAGCGCCGCCTTCGCCTCGACGTCGAGCCCGGTCAGGCAGACGTTCATGTCGTTGCGGAAGCCGCCGTGGCGGTTCAGGCACACCTTCAGCGTCGGCGGCGGGGGCTCGCCGCGCACGCCGTGCATCCGCACGCGGTCGCGCCCGACCTCCTCGAGCCGGATCGTGTCGAAGCGGGTCGTGACGTCGGGGCCGAGGTACTCGGGGCCCCCGATCTCGTAGAGCAGCTGCGAGGTCACCGTGCCGACCGACACCTCGCCGCCGGTGCCGTCGTGCTTGCCGATCACCGAGGAGCCGTCGGCGGCGATCTCCGCCCACGGGAAGCCGGTGCGCTCCATGCCCGGCACCTCGGAGAAGAAGGAGTAGTTGCCGCCGGTGGCCTGCGTGCCGCACTCGATCACGTGGCCGGCGGCGACCGCGCCAGCGAGCGCGTCCCATTCGTCGCGCGCCCAGCCGTGGTGCCACGCGGCCGGGCCGCAGACGACCGCGGCGTCGGTGACGCGTCCGGTGATCACGACGTCGGCGCCGCGCTCGAGCGCGTCGACGATGCCCCAGCAGCCGAGATAGGCGTTGGCGGTCAGGAACGCGGATCCGTCCTTGATCGGCTCGCCGGTCGCGAAGTGCGTCAGGCGGTCGGCGGCGATCAGCTCGGCCATTCGCGGCAGCAGGTCGTCGCCGCGCACGTACGCGATCGTCGGCGAGAGGCCGAGCACCGCCGCGGCCTCGGCCACCGCGTCGGCGCAGCCGTCGGGGTCGAGCCCGCCGGCGTTCGACACGACCTTGATGCCGCGCTCGAGGCAGGCGCCGAGCACCTGCTCCATCTGCGCGACGAAGGTGCGCGCGTAGCCGCCGCCGGGCCGCTTCGCGCGCGTGCGCGCGAGGATCAGCATCGTCAGCTCGGCGAGCCAGTCGCCGGTCAGCGCGTCGATCGGACCGCCCTCGACCATCTCGCGCGCCGCCGAGACGCGGTCGCCGAAGAAGCCCGAGCAGTTCGCGATCCTGATGGGATCCTTCATCCCGCCTCTTCCTCGCCGTCCGGCGTCACCACGAGCAGCACCGCGCCGCTCTCCACCTGGTCGCCGACGGCGACGCGCACCTCGGCGACGACGCCGGCCTCGGTCGCGCGCATCGGGTGCTCCATCTTCATCGCCTCGAGCACGACCAGCGTCTGGCCGGGCGCGACGCGCTCGCCCGTGCCGACGCGCAGGTCGATCACCTTGCCGGGCATTCGCGCGACGAAGCCGCCGGCGGTCGCCGCGGCGCCGGGCACGACGAAGCGCGGCAGCTCGACGAGCGCGACGTCGCCGCGCGGCGTGCCGACGACGAGACGGTCGCCGTCGCGGCTCACGCGCGCGCGCCAGCGGCGGCCGTCGATCTCGGCGTCGACGCCGGCCGGCGTCCACGCGTGGACGCGCGCGTGCTGTCCGTCCGAGAAGCGGAAGCGGCCGTCGCGCAGCGAGCGGTAGGCCACCGCCAGCTCGTCGTCGCCGCAGCGGAACACCACGCGCTGGTCGGGCAGCCGCGCGTTGCGCCAGCCGCTCGGGACGGCGGCGAGCACGCCCGCCGCGGCGCGGTTCGCGCCCTGCACCCACAGCGCCGCGAGCTGCGCCGCGCGCTCGAGGTCGGCCGGCGCGAGCGCGAGCGCGCGCGGCGGCGCGACGCGCTCGATGAAGTCGGTCGTCGTGTCGCCGGCGAGGAACTCCGGCGCGCGCAGCGTCGCGACGAGGAAGTCGCGGTTCGTCGCGACGCCGCCCAGGTGGCAGCGCTCGAGCGCGAGCGCGAGCCGCGCGGCGGCGTCGGCGCGGGTCGGCGCGTGCGCGATCACCTTCGCGAGCATCGGATCGAAGTCGGTGCCGACGCGCGTGCCGGCCTCGACGCCGGCGTCCCAGCGCACCGCCGGCTCGGCGGCGGGCTCGAAGGCGAAGAGCCGCCCTGTCGCGGGCAGGAAGTCGTTCGCCGGGTCCTCGGCGTAGAGGCGCGCCTCGATCGCGGCGCCGGAGAACGCGACGTCGGCCTGCGCCCAGCCGAGCGGCTCGCCGCGGGCGATGCGCAGCTGCTCGCGGACGAGGTCGATCCCGGTCACGGCCTCGGTGACCGGGTGCTCGACCTGGAGGCGCGCGTTGACCTCGAGGAAGAAGAACTCGCCGGTCGCGTCGTCGAGCAGGAACTCGACGGTGCCGGCCGAGCGATAGCCGAGCGCGCGGCCGAGGCGCAGCGCGGCCTCGCCCATCTTCTCGCGCAGCGCCGCGTCGACGCGCGGGGAGGGCGACTCCTCGAGGATCTTCTGGTGGCGGCGCTGGATCGAGCACTCGCGCTCGCCGAGGTGCACGAGGCCCCCGTGCGCGTCGCCGAGGAGCTGGATCTCGACGAGGCGCGCGCGCGGGATCCAGCGCTCGACGAACACGCGCTCGACGCCGAAGCCGCGCGCGGCCTCGCGCCGCCCCGCGGCGAGCGCCTCGTCGA
>CAZQYK010000167.1:0-5571 GCA_964597285.1 uncultured Spirochaetales bacterium | reverse complement strand
GCCGCCGCGCCATCACCGCCTCGCCGCTCGCGAGGGGGTGCGTCGGGCTGGCCGCGCTCGCGATCGCGCTCGCCGCGGTGCCGCTCGGATCGGCCGCGCTCGAGCGCAGCGCCGACGCGCCGGACCTCGTCGCGGCGGCGTCGGCCGCACCGGCGCCGGCGGCGCAGCGGGCCGACGAGCGCATCGGCAACCCGCCGCCGCGCTTCGCGCAGCTCGACTCGCCGCACGCTCCGCTGCGCGGTGCCGCGGAGCGCGGCTGGATCGCCGCGCATCCGGCGGCGGCCGACGGCCTCGCCAGCCGGCCGCTCGTGCGCTGGACGCTCTCCCACGGCACCACGACCTCGTTGCCCTAGCCGCCTCAGCTTCGCGTCCGGGCTTCGAGAACCGTGAAACAGCGCGGGCGCAGTGCGCGCGCCGTCCGGCCCTGCGCCGGCCGCGCGCGCGGCCCGCTGGGAGACCCCATGTCCGCATCGATTCGACCGTTCCGTTTCGCATCTCTGCTGGCGGCGCTCGCGCTCGGCGCTGCGCTCGCCGGCGCCGCGTCGGCGGCGACCGAGGAGGAGGAGCGCGCGCAGAGCGCCGCGCTCTACGAGAAGGCTCGCGCGGCGCTCGAGCGCCGCGACCACAGCGAGGCGCTCGTGCTGCTCGAGCAGTACCTCGACTTCACCCGCACGCGGGCGCACCGCGCCGAGCGGGTGTTCTGGGCGATCGACCAGGCGGCGTACCTGCACCTCGGCGTGAAGCGCGACCCGGCCGGCGCGATCGCGTTCTTCGGCCGCCTGCGCGACGACCCGCGGCTCAGCGAGATCGACCGCGGCGCGCTTGAGGAGTGGATCGCCGTCGCCGAGGCCTGGAAGCGCGAGCTCGCGCAGGCCTCGTCGCCGCTCGTGGACGCGAAGGCGCTCTTCGAGCGCGGCAAGCGCTTCTTCGACTCGGGTCGCAAGAAGAGCGAGACCGGGATCGTCGCGTTCGCGACGGCCGACTTCCACGTGGCCGACGGCTACCTGCGGCGCTTCGCGATCCTGCACGACGACCATCCACAGATCGGCCACGTGCTGTACATGCTCGGCGCGATCCGCGCCTACTCGCGTACCGACGAGACGCACTGGAACGACAACTTCTACCTGAAGGAGGCGATCCGGCGCTTCCCGCACACGGAGATCGCGCAGCGCGCGTACGACCTGCTGCGGGTCGAGGCGACGCGGGCCTATCCGCCGAAGGGCCTCCCGGAAGAGCTGGTCGAAGCGCTCGGCAGCTACCAGGACCTGGCGCGGCCGCTCGCGCCGACGGCGTGAGGGGAGCGCGATGAAGCCCGAGTACCGCGCGTTGATCTTCACGCTGACCCTGCTCGTCGCGGCGCCGTGCCTGTACCAGCTCGGCGACTGGCTCGGCGGGATCGCGCTGGCCGTGTCGCTGCCGGCCGTGGCCGCGCTCGCCGCGCTGCTCTACGCGGGCCGCGGCGAGGGCCCGAAGCCGCCGGCGGGGGCCGGAGGCGCGTGACGCGGGCGGCGGCGCCGGGCGGAGCTCCGCGCGGCGCCGCCGCCGCTTGGCCGCGGGCCGGACCGTGTGCCAGCTTCCGCCTCGGTGGGGGAGGTGGCTGACAGAGACGAGCGAGTCGCCGCGGAGCTGACTGCGTCGGGCTTCGCCGTGGCCCCCGGCTATGCGCCCGGCGCGTGCTGGCGCCCGCTCGGCGACGAGGCGCGCCGGATGCACGTGGGCGGCGCGTTCCGCCACGCCGGGGTCGGGCGCGGAGCGTCGTTCCGCGTCGCGCCCGAGATCCGCAGCGACCGGGTGTGCTGGGTCGATCCGGCGCGTCCGACGCGCCGCCAGGCCGCGTGGCTCGCGCGGATGGAGGCGCTGCGCCGCGCGCTGAACGGGAGCCTGTATCTGGGCCTGTTCGGCTTCGAGGCGCACCTCGCGGTCTATCCGCCCGGCGCGCGCTACCGCACGCATCTCGACCGCTTCGCCGACGCGCGCCACCGTGTGGTCAGCGTGCTGCTGTATCTGAACGAAGGCTGGGGGGTGGAGGACGGCGGCGCGCTGCGCCTGTATCTCGAGGGGCCCGAGCGCGCGCCGCAGCGCGACGTGCTGCCCGAGGGCGGCACGCTCGTCGCGTTCCTGTCCGCCGAGCTCCACCACGAGGTGCTGCCGGCAGCGCGCGAGCGCTGGAGCGTCGTCGGCTGGTTCACGGGGCGGCCGTGAGGGCCGCCCGCCCGCTCGCCGTCGCGCTGCTCGCCGCCGCGCTCGCCCCGGACGCCGCCGCGCTGCACGCGAAGCGCTTCGACCCGGCGCCGGCTTGGCCGCTGTGCGGGCGCATCAGCGAGCGGCCTCCGCCGCGCTGGAGCGTCGCCGACGGCTGCCCGCGCGCGCGCTGGGGGAAGCCGGCGTTCAGCGACCACCCGATCTCTTCGACCTTCGGCCCGCGGCGGCTGCCGTCGGAGCGCTATCGCTACGACTTCCACCGCGGCATCGACCTCGCGACCCCGGAGGGCACGCCGATCTTCGCGATCGCCGACGGCTTCGTCCGCATCGCCGGCCGCCACTCCGGCTACCGCGACCCGCTCGTCGAGGTGCGCCACTTGCGGCCCGGCCATTCGTCGTGCTCGGCCGGCGGCGGCTGCTACTTCAGCGAGTACCTGCATCTCGCCGACTGGGTCGTGAGCGCCGGCGACCGCGTGCGCAAGGGCGAGCTGATCGGCTTCAGCGGCAAGAGCTCGAGCGGCTTCGAGCACCTGCACTTCGAGATCCGCGACGCGACGCCCGACGACCCGCTGAGCGCGTGGCAGCGCGACGCCGTCCACCCGCTGCACGCGCTGCCCCACGACGATCCCGACGGCGACGTCGAGGTCGCGATCGACCGCGTCTGGCGCGACGGCGACCGGCTGCGCGTGCGGGCCGTCGTGACCCAGACGCATTCGGCGCTCGACCTGAAGCGGGTCCGCGTGCGGGTGTTCGAGACTCGGCCCGACGGTCCGGACGTCGAGATCGCCCAGCCCGGCGACGCGCCGGACCCGGCCGGCTACAACGTGACCCCGCCGTGGTTCGACGTCGACGCCTGGAACCGCCAGTACACGCACAAGAACTCGCGGCGCGCGCCGTGGTCGAGCTTCGGGCCGAAGGGCGTGCACCGCTGCCCGTACGCGGACGAGCACGCCGACGACTACGATCCGAACGTGCACCTCGACGGCGCGCACGCCGGCGACCGCCGCCGGGGCCGCATCAACGGCCTCGAGCTCGCGCCCGAGCACTTCAACGCGCGCAAGGAAGCGTTCGTGCAGCGCTTCACCTTCCGCGAGCTCGTCGGCCCCGAGGACCCCGAAGCGACGCTCGTCGTCGTCGAGGTGCAGAACGTCTCGGGCCGCGTGACGAGCGTCGCGAGCGGTCCCGCGCGCGTCGTCGAGCCGCCGGCGCGCGTGCTGCCGGCGGCGGCCGCGGTCGCGCTGGCCGCGCTCACAGCGTTCACCGCACTCGCGCTCGCGCTCGCGCTCGCGCTCGTGCGGCGGCGGCGTCGGTCGTCGCCGCGCGAGAGCGCGCAGCAGGGGCCTCGTTTGTAGAACTGCGCGTGCCGCTCGGCGCGGCAGTTCGCGCCACTGCCGACGCATTCGGTCGCAGCGGACGCTGCTGCGCTCGCGCACCCGCATCGGTGCGTGGCACGCGGGTTGCACGCCCCGCGTGGCGACGGGGATGCGGCGCGCCGGAAGTCCGCGCGGTGACCGCGTGACGACTCGTCCAAAGAGTGAGCGACGTCACGAACGAAAGCGCGGCGACGGGCTACGAACCGGAGATCTCCGGAATCGGGGGAGGCGAATGGGCTGGCGACGGCTCAGCGGCATCGATGCGATCTTTCTCTACGCCGAGCGCGAGCGCTCTCCGCTGCACGTCGTCGGCGCGATCGAGCTCGAGGGGCGGAGCGGGCGGCCCGGCGAGGACTTCGAGCGGCTGCGCGCGCAGATCGCGCGGCGCGCGCCGGCGCTGCCGGTGCTGCGGCGCCGGCTCGTCGAGGTGCCGTTCGGCCTCGACCGGCCCGTCTGGGCCGACGACCCCCGCTTCGACCTCTCGGCGCACCTGCACCGCGCGGCGCTGCCGGCGCCGGGCGGGCGCCGCGAGCTGGCCGCGTGCATCGCGCGGATCGCCGAGCAGCCGCTGCGCCGCGACCGGCCGCTGTGGGAGCTGCACGCGGTCGAGGGGCTGCGCGGCGGGCGCATCGCGCTCGTCGTGAAGATCCACCACGCGGCGGTCGACGGCGTCGGGGCGGTGAAGCTGCTCGCGGCGCTGCTCGGCATCGGCGAGGCCGAGCCCGGCGCTTCCGAGGCCGCGGCCGCGCCGCCGCCGGACGAGCCGGCCCCGTCGCCGCTCGACCTGCTGCTCGGCGCCGCGCTCTCGCTCGGCGGTGCGCCGCTGCGCGGGGCGCGCGAGCTGTGGAACGCGCGCGGGCTCGGCGGCCGCCTGCTCGATTCGGCGCTCGGCCGCGACGCGCTCGTGCGCTGGGCGCCGCGCACGCGGCTCAACGGCCGCGTGTCGAGCCGGCGCGCGGTCGCGCTCGGCTCGGTGCCGATCTGCGACGTCCTCGACGTCAAGAACGCGTTCGCCGCGACCGTGAACCACGTCGTGCTCGCGGCCTGCGCCGGCGCGCTGCGCCGCTACCTCGGCGACCGCGGCGAGCTGCCGCGCGAGCCGCTGATCGCCGCGATTCCGATGGCCACCGGCCGCTGCGCCGACGACGGCGCCGGCAACGCGCTCTCGGTGATGCTCGTCCGGCTGCCGGTGCACCTCGCCGACGCGCTCGACCGGCTGCACGCCGCCCGCGAGGCGAGCCGCGAGGCGCGGCGCCGCCACGAGGCCTTCGGCGACCCGCTCGGAGGCTGGCCGGATCTGCTGTCGCCGGCGCTGCTCTCCGGCCTGTCGCGGGCCTACGACGCGCTCGGCCTCGCCGAGCGCCATCCGCCCGTGCACAACGTCGTGATCTCGAACGTCCCCGGGCCCGAGCAGCCGCTCACGTGCGCCGGCGCGCGCGTCGCGGCGTGCCATCCGCTCGGCCCGATCTACGACGGCTGGGCGTTGAACCTGACGGTGCTGAGCTACGCGGGGAGCATCGGGATCGGCGCGATCGCCTGTCCCGAGGCGGTGCCCGACCTCGAGCGCATCCCGCGCGCGTTCGAGGCGTCGGTCGCGCAGCTCGTGCGCCTCGCGCGCGGCGAGAAGAAGCGCCTCACCGCCGCGGCGCGCCGCGCTCGCAGCTAGCGGTCGCCACCGGCGCGCGCGGTGCGGCTCGCGGTCCGAGCTTCGGCGTGTACCCTGTCGCGACAGGCGCGCCGAGCGGGCAAGGGGGAGCATGCGGGCCGGGCGCGGGACGCCTCCGCGGCGGATCGGACGGAGCCGGACGGGTGGACTCGGCGTCGGCGCGCTCGCCGCGTTGCTCGCCGTCGCCGCGGCCACCGCTGCCGAGCCCGCCGACGAGGTCGCGCGCGCCGAGGCGCTCGCGACGGCCCGCTACCACGAGGGCTTTCCGCCCGAGTACGGCGAGCAGATCGGGCCTGCCGGCGCCGCTCACCTCGCGCACCTCCTCGCCGA
>CAZQYK010000166.1:0-10704 GCA_964597285.1 uncultured Spirochaetales bacterium | reverse complement strand
GTCCACCTTCTCGGCCAGACCCTTGTGCGCCTGACGCGCCGTGATCGCCGCCGTCAAGGTCGTCTTCCCGTGGTCCACGTGACCGATCGTCCCCACGTTCACGTGGGGCTTGGTCCGCTCGAACTTCTCCTTGGCCATGTGTTCTCCAATCGGTGAGGAAGGAAGAGATGAGGAATCTGGAGTCTGCGAGTCGCGTCGCGGCCCGCCGCCGCGCTGGAGTGGAGCCCACGAGCGGGCTTGAACCGCTGACCTCGTCCTTACCAAGGACGTGCTCTACCACCTGAGCTACGTGGGCGAGTGTCCCGAAAGTGATTGCTGGAGCGGGAAACGGGATTCGAACCCGCGACCCCGAGCTTGGAAGGCTCGTGCTCTAGCCAGCTGAGCTATTCCCGCACTCGAATCCGTGGTCGGTGTCGCGCGCGCGTCCCGTGGTGGAGAGGGGAGGATTCGAACCTCCGAAGGCATAGCCAGCAGATTTACAGTCTGCCCCGTTTGACCGCTTCGGTACCTCTCCGGCCGGGCCGCGCGGACCCGACGGAAAATGAAGATGAGCGTGAAGACCCCGCGCCTCCCGGAGTGCCCGAGGCCGACCTGACTCTTCGAGATGCTTCGAGATCGTGTTCGACTGGAAACCGCCGCGGGCGCCTGACACTGTCCGGTGACTGTCCGGTGCCGATCACACTCGCGCCCGGAACGCTCGGAGACCCCAGCAGCCTGGAGCTGGCGATGGGACTCGAACCCGTAACCTGCTGATTACAAATCAGCTGCTCTACCCGTTGAGCTACGCCAGCGCGGAGTTGATCGACCCGTGACTATACGGTGGGCACCCGCCCGGGGCAACGCCCCGGGCACCGGAAGCTGCTCCGGAAGGAGCGCGTGCCCGCTGCATTTACCCGGGCTCGGCCTGGCGCCGGCGCAGCTCGAAGAGCAGCACCGCAGCCGCGGTCGAGACGTTCAGCGAAGCGACCCTGCCCCCTAGGGGAATCCGAAGCATCCGGTCGATCCGACGCCCGATGCCGGCCCGCAGCCCGCGCCCCTCGGCGCCGAGCACCAGCACGCGGTCGGCCGACGCGAGCCGCTCCGGGAGGTCGAAGACGGAGTCTTCGGCGCCGGCGTCGGCGCCGAGCGTCCAGAAGCCCTCGGAGCGCAGCCACTCGAGCGCGCGCGCCAGGTTCGGCACGCGTGCGACCGGCAGCCACTCGATCGCCCCGGCGCTCGCCCGCGACACGGCCGGGCTCAGCGGCGGGGCGTGGCGGTGGGTCAGCACGAGGCCCGCGGCGCCGGCCGCCTCGGCGACGCGGGCGATCGCGCCGAGGTTCTGCGGGTCCTCGACGCCGTCGAGCGCGACCAGCGTCCGCGGCGCCGGGCTCTCGGGCAGCGCCGCGACCAGGCTCTCGAGCGCGAGCTCCGGCAGCGGCCCGGCCTCGAGCTCGACGCCGGGCGCCGCGAGCCGCTCGCCCGGCGCTCCGGCGACCTCGCGCACCGCGACGCCGCGCTCGCGCGCGCGCGCGGCGAGCTCGGCGAGCGCCGGGTGCCGGGCTTCGGTGCGGACGTGGAGCGCGTCGAGGCGGCGGCGGCCCGCGGCCAGCGCCTCGCGAATCGGGTGCAGCCCCGCGACGCGCTCGAGCGACGCCCGGGGCTCCGCGCCCCCCTGCGACCGCTCGCGCCGCCGCCGATCTCCGCGCATCGCGCCTCCCGTGCCGGCGGGCGCGAGCATAGGGGCTGGGCGCGCCGAAGCCCGGCAGCTTCGCGGGGCGGCGGACCTCAGAGCTCGGCCCGGAGCCCCTCGAGCGCGGCGAGGAAGGACTCGGCGTCCTGCACCTTCGGATGGTTCAGCAGCTCGAACTCGACGTACGACACCAGCCCGCCGAGCGCCTCGCGCACCTCGCGCTCGCGATCGCCCGGGAAGCACAGCGCCCGCTCGATCAGCGGCTCGGGGTCGAGGACGCCGCCGGGGCCGAGGCTCAGCCCGTCGAGCAGGTGCGGGTGGCGCGACGCGGCCTCGCGCGCCACCTCGCCGAGCCGTACCCGCAGCGGCTCGGCGCCCTCCATCGCGACGATCGGCGCGGCGAGCTCGGCGAGGATCTTCACGTGCGCGCGCACGCAGGCCCGCAGCGCCTCGTCCTCGCCGCGCGCGTCGGCGGGCGCCTCGGCGTGAACCCTGCGCAACGCGCCGAGCTGGTCGAGCAGCCGCACGGTGCGCGCGCCCGACAGCGGGTCGACGCCGACCGCCTGGCACAGCGCCGGGAAGGTGTCGACGCTGCCGAGCGCGCCGACGATCGCGGCCGCGGTGCCATCGAGCAGGCGCCCCTGGCCCGGTACGGCCTCGATCCGCACGCGGCGGTCCTCGAGCTGCGCGAGGAAGAGCAGCAGCTCGTCGCGCTGCTCCATGCCCTCTTCGATCAGGCGGCTCGTCGGCAGCGCGAGGCGCACGACGTTGTCGGGCCGCACCTCGCCTTCCCAGAGGAACACCTGGCCCGACTCGAACGAGAAGAGCGAGCGCACGATGTCCTCGACCTGCGCCTTGACGCCGTCCCAGAGCTGACGCGGCGACAGCACGCCCCGCTGCACGAGGAAGCGGCCGAACTGGGCCGGCGGCGCGTACGCCTCGGAGGCCTGCCGGTGCTGCTCGAGGTCGATCACGCCGGCGCGCACGAGCGACTCGCCGAGCCGGTCGACGCGCTGGTTCGACGTCGCGAACACGACCTCGCCGCCGTGCAGGTAGACGCTCTTCGCGCACTCGCCCTGCTCGAAGTGCAGGAAGCCCGACTTGCGCGATCCGTGCAACATGCCCATCACGTCGGCGAGCGAGAACGCGCGCACGTCGGCGCACAGCACGAGGTCGCGGTCCCACGGCACGGCGCTCCCCGGCGCGATGCGCTCGAGCAACAGCACGTGCTGCCCGCCCGCCAGCGGGCGCACCCGCGTGGCCGCCTCGCCGAGGCCGAGGCGGCCGGCCAGCTCGGGCGGCAGCTCGACGGGGGCTCGCGGTCGCTGCGGCATGGGTCTCCCGGGTCCCGGACGCCTGAGCGGCGGGCTCGCGCTCTTCGCGTCGGCGGCCCGCCGGGCCCCCTTGAGGGCGCGCTGACGCAGCCGCTCACTTGCGCTCAAGTTGCACACGGGTTGCGGCCGATGGAGGGGTCGGAGCGACGACGCGATGTCCGAGAACCCGACCCCGAAGAACCGCCGCCACGAGCGCATCCCGGCCGACCTGCCGGTGCGCATCTCGACGATCGAGCCCGATCTCGATCCGCTGACCGGCCGCGCGTACTTCCGCGCGTCGCTCGAGCGCTGCTCGAACCTCTCGCGCGGCGGGGCGTTCATCACGACCACCGAGCTGCTCGAGACGGGCCGCCGCGTGCTCGTCGAGCTCTCGCTTCCCGACGGCGCGCAGGTCGAGGCGATCGGACGCGTCGCGTGGACGCAGCGCGTGCTGCGTCAGCCCGGGGATCCGAGCTGCGGCGTCGGCGTCGAGTTCCTCGGCGGCGCGTCGGAGCAGTTCCACGTGCTCGAGGAGTACGTGCAGCGCAGCGGCGACGGCGGCGGATCGACGCGCCGAATCGCTTGAAGCGGCGTACGCCCGGCTCTACCCTCGGCGCTCCGATGAAGAAGCCGCACGGCTCCTACAAGATCCGCTACCGGCGTCCGCCGAGCGCGCCGCGCGGTCCGCGCGCGCTTCCGGGCCCCGGCGGCGATCCGATCGACGCGCTGATCGGCGAGATCGCGCGCGCCGAGCGCCGCGCGGAGCGGATCATCGACTCGCTGCAGCAGGAGATCGTCGACGGCGGCGAGTCGGCGGCGCTGCGCATCCGCCGCGTGTTCAGCGCGCCGCGCGAGATCTTCCGCGTCGAGCTCGACCGCCCCGACATGGGCTACCAGCGCACGCTGCTCCTCGGACGCGAAGCCCTCGAGTCGCTGCTCGAACGCGAGGAGATCCAGCCGGCGCTGGAGAAGCTCGCGCTGGCCGGCTGACCGGCGCACGCCGGCGGTGACGGTGCCCGGGGCAGGACTCGAACCTGCACGGCTCTCCGGCCAGGCGATTTTAAGTCGCCCGCGTCTACCCATTTCGCCACCCGGGCCCGAACGCCAGTCTATACTGCGCCGGGCGCGAATCCACGAGCGGGAGCGAGCGCGTGTTCCACGGCAAGAAGGTCGTCGTCGTGATGCCCGCCTACAACGCGGCGCGGACGATCGAGCAGACCACGCGCGAGATCCCGATGGACCTCGTCGACGAGATCGTCGTCACCGACGACGCGAGCGGCGACGACACGGTCGAGGTCGCGCGGCGCCTCGGCCTGCGCACGCTCGTCCACGACCGCAACCGCGGCTACGGCGGCAACCAGAAGACCTGCTACGCCGAGGCGCTGCGCCTCGGCGCCGACGTCGTCGTGATGCTCCACCCCGACTACCAGTACACGCCGAAGCTGCTGCCGGCGATGATCGGCCTGGTCGTCGACGGCCCCTTCGACGTCGTGCTCGGCTCGCGAGTGCTCGGCGGCCGCGCGCTCGCCGGCGGCATGCCGCTCTACAAGTACGTCGCGAATCGCTTCCTCACCGCGTTCGAGAACTGGCTGTGCGGCGCGAAGCTCTCCGAGTACCACACCGGCTACCGCGCGTTCACGCGCGAGGTGCTCGAGGCGCTGCCGCTGCTCGAGAACTCCGACGACTTCGTCTTCGACAACCAGATGCTCGCGCAGGTCCTCGTCGCCGGATACGAGGTCGGGGAGGTCAGCTGCCCGGCGGCCTACTTCGAGGAGGCGTCGTCGATCAACTTCCGCCGCTCGACGACCTACGGCCTCGGCGTGCTCTGGACCTCGCTCCTGGCGTTCGCGCACCGCAAGGGCCTCGCGAGGGTCCGGATCTTCGACCCCGACGGCCGCCGCCTCGATCCCGCCGCCCCGCGCGGCGCCAGCGTCGCCGCGCACTAGCAGGTTGCTGAGAAGCGACGTCGCGAGGCCGTTTCAGCGCTGTTGAAGAGGCTTTCGAGGGGATGAGTCGCGCGTTCGCGGGCCCGGGCATCCCCTTCGAGGCATGACGGGCCGGCCGGGGTAGCGGGCCGGTGATCGAACTCTTCGCACGGCGCGCTCGCGTGGAGATCGCTCGCTTCACAGGCTGTCTCCCGGGCGGAACCACAGGGCCCAAGCGCCCGCCGACGGCGGCGGCGGTAGCGGATTCGCCTTCTTCAGACCGCGCACGACGCTGTCGTCGTACCACGGGTTGCCCGAACCCTGCGTGATCCGCGGCTCGCCGAGCAGGTTGCCCGCCGCGTCGAGCGTCACATCGACCTGCGTCTCGAGCGGCTGGGTGCGGAAGCCGGGCTCGATGATCCAGACGCCCTTGAGCTTCTGCTTCACGGCGCGGTGCCACGCGAGCTCCTCGGGAGAAAGCGGCGCGCTGGTGTCAGAGTCGTGGAGTGTCTCCTCCACGAGCCGGCCCTCCGCCTCGGGGCGCGCGGTATCCTGCGGCGTGACGCATCCGGTCGCGGCCACCAAGACCACGCCTGTCGCGAGCAAGAATCTTCTTCTTCCTCACGTTCAGTCCTCCTCACGCTCCGCGCGGGCGGTCCCTGACCGGTCCCTGCTGCTAGTCCAGCGCCGCGAATCGGCCCGTGTCGCCCGACTTCGGGGGCCGTTGGAGGCGGCGCCCGGATTCGAACCGGGGATCAGGGCTTTGCAGGCCCATGCCTTACCACTTGGCTACGCCGCCGGAGCCCTGCGACTCGGATCCGGTGGAGTAACGCGCCGCCGCGTCGGCGTCAATTCGCCGGCGCCGGGACGCCGCTTCCGGTAGCGTCGCGCGCCGTGCGGTGGTGGCTCCTGTTCGCGGGCGGCGGCGCCGGAGCGGCGCTGCGCTACGCCGTCGGCCTGTGGATCGAGGCGCGCAGCGGTCCCGGCTTTCCGTGGGGCACCTTCGCCGTCAACGTGTCGGGCTGCTTCGCGATCGGCGTGATCGCGACGCTCGCCGACGAGCACGCGTGGGTCTCGCCCGCCGCGCGCCTCGTGCTCGTCACCGGCCTGCTCGGCGGCTTCACGACCTTCTCGACCTTCGGCCTCGAGACCTGGGAGCTCGTCGCCGACGGCCGCGGCGGGCTCGCGCTCGCGTACGCCGTCGCGAGCGTCGCCGCCGGAATCGCCGCGGTCGTCGCCGGCGTCCAGCTGACGCGCCAGCTCACCTAGATCTCCGGCAGCCGATGGAGGCGGCCGGCGATCCGCAGCGCCGGCCCGTCGGGGCCGGCCTCGACCGCGTCGAGCAGCTCGGCCTGCGCCGCGTGCGTGAAGCGCGCGAGCAGGCCGTCGGCGGCGAGCGCCCGCTTGACGCGGCACAGCAGCGCCCCGTCGCGCGGCGAGGTCTCGAGCGTCGCCGGGTCGAGCGTCTCGGCGCTCCGGTCCGAGAGCGCGATGCGCCCCGTCGCGGCGTCGAAGGTGCGCACGAAGAACGCGGCCTCCTCGACGGCGATCTCGCCGCGGAAGTGACGCAGCCGCACGACGTACTTCCCCTCGCCGGGCAGGAACGCGACGCTGCGGTCGAAGTACTCGCGCAGCCTCGCGTGGCGGATCGGCTGGCCCTCGTGGCTCCAGCGGCCGTCGTGGTGGAGGACGAGTCCGAACGGGCGCAGCGGCGGAGGCCCGGGTCGGGGCAGCGCCTACGCCTCGAGCTTCAGCGGCGTTCCGTCGGCCTCGAAGGCGCCGACCAGGTCGTAGCGCAGCCACAGCACGACCTTCTCGACCTTCTCGCCGTCCTCGTCGAGGTAGACCCACTTCTCGTTCCACTTGCGGCCGAAGTCCTCGTGGGTGCGCGGGTCGTTGACGCTGCCGACCTGGTCGGTCGGCGCGCCGAGGAGCTTCCAGACACGGCCGCGGTCGAGGCTCAACGATCGCACTCCCCGCCGATCATGTTGATGAAGTCGAAGGTCGGGATCAGGTCGGCGAGCAGCGCGCCCTTCAGCATCTCGGACATCGGGGCGAGGTTGATGAAGCTCGGCGGACGGCAGCGCACCTTCACCGGCACCGCGCTGCCGTCGGACACGAGGTAGTAGCCGAGCTCCCCGTTCGCCGACTCGATCGCCGCGTAGCCCTCGCCCGCCGGCACGCACGGCCCCTCGGTCACCGACTTGAACTGCTGGATCAGCTCTTCCATGTGGTTGAACACCCGCCCCTTCGCCGGCCATCGCACGCGCGGGTCGAAGGCGTTCACCGGGCCGGGCCCGAGCTGCTCCAGCTTCGCGAGGCACTGCTCGACGATGCGCAGGCTCTGGTGGATCTCCTCGACGCAGACGAGGTAGCGGTCGTAGTTGTCGCCGACCTCGCCGATCGGCACGTCGAAGTCGATCTGGTCGTAGACGAGGTAGGGCTCCTGCTTGCGCAGGTCGAGCGGCTCGCCGCACGAGCGCAGGATCGGCCCGGTCACCGCGTACTTCAGGCAGGTCTCGCGGTCGATCACGCCGGTGCCCTTGAGGCGGTCGACGAAGATGCGGTTGCTGGTGACGACGTCGTCGAAGTCCTTCAGCAGCTCGCGCGTCTTCGCGATGAACGCGCGGCAGCTCGTGCCGAAGTCCGGCGTCAGGCCGTGCTTGACGCCGCCGATGCGGATGTAGTTGCTCGTGACGCGCGCGCCGCACAGCATCTCGAGGTGGTCCCAGGTGAGCTCGCGGGCCTCGATGCCGTACAGGAAGGGCGTCATCGCCTGCAGCTCGAGGCAGGCCGCGCCGCAGCGGGTCAGGTGGTCGCCGATGCGCGACAGCTCGCTCGCGAGCACGCGCAGCCACTGGCAGCGCTCCGGCGTCTCGAGCCCGAGCAGCTTCTCGACGGCCATGCAGAAGCCCAGGTTCGCGAGCACCGCCGAGTTGTAGTTGAGCCGGTCGGTGTACGGGATGCACTGGTACCAGCTGCCCGACTCGCACTCCTTCTCGAAGCCGCGGTGCAGGTAGCCGACCTGGACGTCGAGATTGACGATGTTCTCGCCGTCGAGCTCGACGAGGAACTTCACGGTGCCGTGCGTCGCCGGGTGCGACGGCCCCATGTTGAGCAGCTGGTGCTCGGTGTGGAGGTCGCGCTCGAAGTCGTCCTCGCCGAGGTGCGGCGGCGTCGGGAAGTGCGGCTCGGCCATGGCGGGGCTCCGGCTAGTTCCGGGGGCCGACGAGCGGCTGACGCCGCTCCTTCGGGTAGGCCGTGCGCGGCGGGTGGCCCTCGAACTCGTCGTAGAGCAGGATCCGGCGCAGGTCGGGGTGGCCGTCGAAGCGGATCCCGTACAGATCCCAGACCTCGCGCTCCATCCAGTTCGCCGACGGGTAGAGCGGCGTCACGCTCGGCACCGCCGGCGCGTCGGCCCCGACGCGCGCCTTGATCCGCACGCGGTGGTTCTTCGCGACCGAGTAGAGGTGGTAGACGACCTCGAAGCGCGGCGTGCGCGGCAGATGGTCGACCGCGCAGACGTCGGTCAGCATCTCGAAGGCGAGCTCGTCGTCGTCGCGCAGCAGGCGCAGCACGTCGACGACGCGCTCGGGCAGGACGACCGCGGTCGCGTCGCCGAGACTCCGGTGGGTCTCCTCGATCGCGTCGGGCAGCGCCGCGATCAGACGCCGCAGCACCGCGTCGCCGTGGTCGTCCATCAGCCGCGAGGCTCCTCTTCGCGCTCGTACTCGCCGCGCAGGAAGTCGAGCCGGCGCTTCAGCAGCGGCTCGGGCACCAGCAGCTTCTGCTTGTCGTAGAGCATCGAGTCGCGGTCGTAGGTGGCGAGCTCGACCTCGCGGCTCATCACGATCGCCTCCTCGGGGCAGGCCTCCTCGCACAGGCCGCAGAACATGCAGCGCGACATGTCGATGTCGAAGGCCTCGGGATAGCGCTCGATGCGCGAGCCCTCGATCTCGCCCGGCACGATGCTGATGCAGTCGGTCGGACATGCGAACTCGCACAGCCCGCAGGCGACGCACTTGGGCTGCCCGTTGTCGAGCTGCACGAGCACCGGCATGCCGCGGAACGCGTCGGAGTAGTCGACGAGCTCCTCGGGGTACTGCACGACGAAGTCGGTGCGCCGCTTGCCGGTGACGAAGCCGCGCAGGTTGCGGAAGAAGTGGCGGCTCGTGACGGCCAGCCCCTGGACGATCATCGGGACGTAGAGGCGCTCGAGCAGCCCCAGCTTCTCGGCGCGCTTCACCTTGACGACCCGGCCCGGCATGGCCGGCAACGTAGCGGGACGCCCGATCCGGCACTACCCCAGACGGGCCGCGAAGGCGTCGCGCACGGCCCGTCGCGCGCGCGCGCCCAGATCGGCCGGCGCCCTCGCGCCGAGCTCGCGCGCGACCGACGTCATCTCGACGCCGTGCAGGCCGCACGGCACGATCGCGTCGAAGCCGGCGAGGTCGACGTCGACGTTGAGCGCGAAGCCGTGGCAGCTGACCCAGCCGCGCACGCCGATGCCGATCGACGCGATCTTGCGCGGACGCGCGGCGCCGGGCGCGTCGACGAACACCCCGGTCCAGCCCGGCTGCCGGCACCACGGCACGCCGAGCGCCGCGAGCGCCTCGCCGACCGCGTCCTCGAGCGTGCGCAGCCACGCCGGCACGTCGGGCGCGCCGCGCGCGGCGAGGTCGACGATCGGGTAGCCGACGAGCTGGCCGGGCGCGTGGTAGGTGACGTCGCCGCCGCGCGCCACCTCGTGCAGCGCGACGCCGCGCGCCGCCAGCGCCTCGGGCGGCAGCAGCAGGTGCTCGGCGCGCCCGCTGCGCCCGACCGTCACGACCGGCGGATGCTCGAGCAGCAGCAGCGTGTCGGGCACCGCGCCGCGCCGTCGCGCCGCGACGAGCTCGTCCTGGAGCGCGAGCGCGTCGGCGTACGCCACGCGGCCGAGCTCGCGGACGGCCAGCGGGGGGGCCATCGCCGCGAGCTCCGCTACGCGAGCTCGGGCCCGGCTTCCTCGAGCAGCTCGCGCACGCGGTGCAGGAAGCCGTTGGCCGGCGCGCCGTCGACGACGCGGTGGTCGTACGAGAGCGCCAGGTACATCATCGGTCGGATCACGATCGCGTCCTCTCCGTCGACGCTGCGCACGACCGCCCGCTTGACGATCTCACCCATGCGCAGGATCCCCACCTGCGGCTGGTGGATGATCGCGAACCCGTACAGGTTGCCGTGCCGGCCCGGGTTCGACAGCGTGAAGGTGCCTCCCTTCAGCTCGTCGGGCGAGAGCTTCTTCGAGCGGGCGCGCGAGGCCAGGTCCTCGATCGCCAGCGCGAGGCCCGCGAGCGAGAGGCGGTCGGCGTGGCGCACCACCGGCACGACCAGGCCCTTCTCGGTCTCGACGGCGATGCCGAGGTGCAGGTCGCCCCGCTCGACGATCGCGTCGCCGGCCCACGACGCGTTCAGCCGCGGGTGCCCGCGCAGCGCGCGCGCGGTCGCGTGCGCGACGAAGGGCAGGTACGAGAGCGCGAAGCCGTGCGCGGCGCGGAACGCGGCGCCGTGCGCGGCGCGCAGCGCCGCGACGCGGCCCATGTCGATCTCGGTGACGGCGCCGACGTGCGGGCTCGTGCGCTTCGAGTGCACCATGTGCTCGGCGACCAGCCGCCGCAGCGGGGTCAACGGCACGACCCGGTCGTTCGGCCCGAGCGCGGCCTCGGCTCGCGCGGCGCCGGGCGCCGGCGGCAGGGCTGCCGGACGCGCGGCCGCGGCGGCGACGTGGCGCTCGACGTCCTCGCGGCGGATGCGCGGCCCG
>CAZQYK010000165.1:0-5588 GCA_964597285.1 uncultured Spirochaetales bacterium | reverse complement strand
CACGCGCATCACCGCAGAGGACCGCGAGGACATCGAGGTCACCGTCCACCAGTCGGCGCGCGCGGAGTCGCCCGAGGCCGCCGAGGCGCTGCTCGCCGACATCGGCATCGTCTCGAACGAAGCGCCCGAGCGCCTCGACCTCGAGGTCGAGGTGCCGCGGCGCTGGAACCGGCGCGGCGCGGCGCACCTGTGCATCAAGCTTCCGCGCGCGATGGAGGTGTGGGGCGCGGCCGCCAACGGCCGCGTCGACGTCGAGGGCATCCGCGGCCTCGTCCACGCGCGCTCGACGAACGGCTCGGCGAAGGTCAGCGACGTGATCGGCGACGTCGAGGTCGCGACGACGAACGCGATGGTCTCGTGCTCGGACACCTGCGGGAAGCTGCTCGCGCGCTCGAGCAACGGCAAGATCGAGATCGACCAGCACCGCGGCTCGGTCGACGCGTCGACGAGCAACGGCCTGATCCGCGCGTCGGTCGCCGACGTCGGCGCCGACGGCGTGCTGCTCGCGACGAGCAACGGCCGCATCGTGCTCGACCTGCCCGAGAAGGTCGACGCCGACGTCGACATCCGCGTCGACAACGGCGTGATCCGCAACGACCGCCCGCTGTGCCAGAAGGGCCGCGAGCGCCACGGCCGCGTCGTCGGCCGCCTCGGACTGGGCGGCGTGCCGATCAAGCTCCGCACCTCGAACGGCTCGATCACGCTGCACTAGCGGCGCTCGCTTTCTGTTCGCATGGCGAACTACCCGACCGCGCTCACGCCGATCGGACTGCGCCGTTGACACCCAGCCGACAGTCTGGGATAAGCATCCCAGTGATGCGTAGTCGATTCACCGATAGTGCGTCAGGAAAATTGCTCAGGACGGCGATCGCAGGCGTGGCCTTCGCCGCGCACGCCGCGTCCGCGCTCGTCATCGACGACTTCGAGGAGGGCCCGTTCACCGTCGTCGAGGAGACGGCGACGAGCTCCGGCGGCACGCGAGCCGAGCAGTCGGGCCTCGACACGAGCCACGTCGTCGGCGGCGTGCGGCTCGTGTACGCGCGCGTCACCGGCCTGCCCGAAGGCGTCGCCGGAGCCGTTCTCTCGCCGTCCGGCTCGCTCGACGACGGGGCAGTGCTCACTGCAGCTCCCGGCTGCAGCGTCACGTTCCAATACGACGCAATGCCGAGCGATCCGCCGAGCGCCGCCTTCACTGCCGGCGGACTCGGGCTCGATCTCACCGGCTACAGCGCGATCGAGATCACCGCGGCCGAGGTGTCGACGGGCGCCGCAACGGCGCGCATCTGGCTCTGGAGCTCGAACGGAGCCTCGAGCACGCCGGTTCCGATCGTCGAAGGGGTCAACGTCCTGCCGCTGGCCGAGTTCTCGGCAGCGCGGCTGGCCGACGTCCGCCAGCTCGACATCCAGATCGAGGGAATCTCGCCAGTCGATTCGCTGCGCATCCTGCACGTCGCGGCCGTCTCGGGCGCACAGCCCCCGCCCGGCTCGGGCCTTCCCGCCCCGGAGCTGATCGCGCCGGCATCGGGTGCGGTCGTCCCAGCCGGTGCGCCCACCTTCTCGTGGACCGCGGTCGATGGGGCCGGCGGCTACCGCGTCGCCGTCGCCACCAGCGTCGAGGCGCTCCCGGACGAGCCCACGGCGACGGCGTGCGCGGGCTGCGCCATCGACGCGAGCGCAGCGGCTCCGTCGTACGCGCACGCCGCCGGGCTCGCGCCGAGCACGGTGCACTGGTGGCAGGTTCAGGGACTGCCGGGCGGCGACTGGAGCCCGCCTTCGCTCTTCACCACGAGCGGCGCCGTCGCGCTCCAGATCACCGAGCCGGAGGCCGGCGCCGCGATCGAGGCCGACGCGCTCGTCGTGCGCGGGCTCGCGATGGGGCCCGGGGTCGATTTCGGAATCGAGGTGAACGGCGTCGTCACGCTGCGCGACGCGAGCCAGTTCGGCGCGCAGGTCCCGGTGCTGCAACCGATCGAGCTGCTCACCGCGACTGCACGCGACGCGACGGGTCAGGTGGTTGCTCGCCACGCGATCCCCGTCTCGGTCGTCCCTGCCGACGAGGCGCCGGTCGTCTCGCTCTCGGTCGCGCCCGACATGGGCACGGTGCCGTTCACCGCGCACTTCGGCTTCACGAGCGAGGTCGCCCCGACGCTCGTGACCTTCGACGCCGACGGCAACGGCACGCCCGACTCCGCCGGGCCGACCTTCGATGACCGCAGCTTCACCTACGCGACGCCTGGTCTCTACGAGCCTACGGTGACCGTCGTCGCCGAGGACGGCACCACCCATTCGGCGAGCACGCTGGTGCGGGTGTTCGGCGTCGGCGAGCTCGATCTCGTGCTCCTGCCGAAGTGGCGGGCCATCAAGGAAGCTCTGCGTGCGGGCAACGTCCCGGCCGCGCTAGAGCACGTGCTGATCCGGCGACGCACCGCCTACGCGGACGTGCTGAGCAACCTGACGATCCCGCTCGCCGAGATCGACCAGGAGCTGACGGAGCTCGTGTTCGAGCTTCAGCTCGGCCGCCACGTGGACTACGAGATGCACCGCGACGAGGATGGAGAGATCTACTCCTATCCCGTGACCTTCACGCTCGACGAGGACGGCATTTGGAGACTCGGCGCATTCTGAGCCGATGGAGCGCGCACGGCCTCGCCGCAGGGGTGCTGCTACTGGCGGGCTGCGCTGGTTGCATCGATCCAGCGCACTTCCTCGGCGCCTATCACGGAACCGTCGTAGACGCGGACACGGGCGAGCCGATCGAGGGCGCGGTGGTCGTGGTCTATTGGGTCAAGCGCTTCGTCACCGATCTGGAGCCGGGCGGCAGCACTCCGCACAGCGTGCGGGAGGCGGTCACTGGGCCGTCGGGTGAGTTCTCGATCCCCGCGCGCCGAGACCTCGACTGGAATCCGTTCTCTTGGGTCGAAAGGCGCTGGGCCAATATAACGATCTACGCCGTCGACTATCTCCCGCTCTCGACGACCCGTCGAACCGTCCCGGGTTTCGAGGGAAGCGCCACCGAATTCGACGCCGCGATGATGCGCGGCGAAACTATACCGCTACGACGCATGGAAGATCCTCGTGAGCAGACCAAGTACGAGAGCATCACTGTCACGATGCCGAAGTCGCTCGTACCGCACCTCACCCGCGCGAAGAAGCGACAGGAAGAGAAACTGAAGCTCGATCTCATCCGCGAGCACCGGAAACGGAGGGGGCAGCAGTGAAATGGTTCTCGAGCGCTGCCTTGCGCTACTTCACACTCGCAGCGATCAGCCTGCTGTCGCCCGGGCCGGCCATTGCCTTCGCGCGATCCACGCACGAGGTGCTGAGCGAGCGTGCGGCGCGGGAGTCGTCCGCTCTGGGGGATGCGGCTGGCAAAGGGGACCTGTTGAAGACGACGCTGCCGGAGTTCTGGCTCGGTCTCGACCAGAAGCTCGAGGGCGTGGAGGTGTATAAGCACATTAGGAACGGCTCGAACATGGAGGACGAGAAAACAAGACCCTTCAATCACTTCCACGACCCGACACGAGCCTGGGACTCAGCCGGGTTCCGGCTCCTGCCGCTGTTGCCGCAGCTCGGCGATTCTTCGGTGCTCTGGCAGCAGTCCGCCGACGCCCACCAGTGGCCGAAGGCTCGCGAGAGCTACCTCACGGCGTTGCTCGAGAAGGACCCCGCCGAGCGCGAGCGGCTCTTCGCCGAGACGTTCCGGCGAATCGGACACGTCGTTCATCTTGTGCAGGACGTCGCGACACCGGCGCACAGCCGGAACGACAATCACTTCTTCGTCGACCGCTTCCATGTCTGGGCCGCCGACCAAAGGGACGACGACATAGCGGCGATCGGCTCTGTTCCCTTCACCGGGGATCTGACGACCGCGACCAACGACAGCTCAGCCCCGAGGCCCATCGCCCGCCTCATCGACGCGACGGAGGGCGACCGCGGAGCGCCCGTAGCGACGACCCTGGTCGGCCTCGCCGAGTACTCCAACTCCCAGTTCCTGAGCGACGATCGGCTGTTTGGGACTTACACCTACCCGAGGCTGTCTGCATTGGAGCCGGTCGACTCCAGCTACAACGGGACCGTTCCCGGGGCACGCCGGCACTACTTGCAGTTCCCGTCAGGTTCGCCGGAGGGCGAGGCGGGATACTTCGTCGCCGCCCGACTTCCACTCTACGACAAGACCCCTCCCAATCGCCGGCGCTATGCGACCTGGCTCGACGATTCTGTCCTTGCGGACTACGGCCGCAAGCTACTGCCGCGGGCGATCGGTTACTCGGTGAGCGCGATCGACCACTTCTTCCGCGGTCGGATCGAGATCAGCGCACCGGACCGCTTCGCGTACGGGAGGGCGCTCTACCAGCCTCCGAGCAACACGTCGAGCTTCACCTCGCTGCGTTTCCACGTCGCAAACGACTCGCCGAACGGTCACGAGACAGCGACGCCGGGAAGCCTCTGGGCCGTCGTCCACTACCGCGAGGCGGACGGCAACCTATTCGAGGAGCCCGGGTCGGACCTGGACGACGAACCGAAGTACGCGGTATCGGCGGAGGAGTCCTCCTTCACCCTCTCGCGCAACCCGCAGGAGGTGACGTTCGACTTCAGCGCCGATCCGATCCCGGCGAACGCGGCAGACGTCTGGCTCATCGTCGTCTACCAGGGTGAGCTCAGCGGTGAGACGGATGCGGTGCTGGTCGGCGGCGTGGATCTCCCGGAGCCGAATCCGATCGACTACGCCAACCTCACCGACTATGACTGCGTCGACGGCACGCCGTACTACGTCGCGGATCTCCCGCCGAACGACTCTGCACGGGATCTCGACGGCGACGGGCAGGAGGATCTGAAAGGGCCGTATCTCGAGAGCGGGACGTATCACCACGCTTCGGAGACGCAGTGGAATGCTTTCACAACGCCCGGCAACTCTCCCTACTCGCACTCCGTCTCCGAGCTGCGCGTCCTCGACGGCGTGACGCCTGTCGCTCGCGTCGTGATCCTTCACGACGCGAGCCCTGATCCCCTGTGGCACAACTATCTGAACCACGGGATCTGGGACGAGGACGGTGTCGCCCTGACGACTGTGGGGATCTACCGGAACTGCGAGATCCCGATTGTTCGCAACGACTACGACCGGTCGTCGCCGTTCCACGGTGCCGACAATCGCAACCCGAGGCTCGTCTCGGGCGCGATCGACTCGCGCCGCTTCCCCGTGGTGAGAACCTACCGAGGCTGGTCGGGCTTCGAACTCATGTACATGTATCAGAACCCGAACGGCCCCGGAATCCGCCTGCTGTGGGGCGGCTTCGACGCGTGCCTGTCGCAGCTGGGGGACGCGGCTCCCGACCTCACCTTCGTCCCGGGCGTGCTGGCTCCGGAGTAGCGCGCGAGAGGACAGGCTTCCACCGGAATCGAGCCCTTCGACTACAGCCCCTGGCGGATCCTCTCGCCGTCGCGGTCGAGCACGACGCCCGAGGGCTCGATCTCGGTGACGAGCATGCCGGCGACGACGTCGCCCTCGACGACGCGGCGCACGTCGCTCTCGCCCTCGACCTTCAGCCACGCGCGGCGCCGCTCGGGCAGCGGGTGCCACTCGGTGCGCT
>CAZQYK010000164.1:0-2930 GCA_964597285.1 uncultured Spirochaetales bacterium | reverse complement strand
GAGACGATCTGCACCGGGACCGACACGACCACTCCGCCGCTCAGCGCCTGTGAAGAATTCTTCGACATCGCAACTCCAGCCTCAGCGAGCGCGGAAGCCACCGTTCGACTCCGCTCGGCTTCGCCTCGCTGCGCGCCGGCTGCGCCGGCTTGCACTCAGCCGCGGCGCTTGCGCACCGCCTCGGCGAGCTCGGTGAAGAGCGGCTCGGTGCGCTCCCAGCTCATGCACTTGTCGGTGATGCTCTGGCCCCTGACGAGCGCGCCCTGCACCTGCTCGTGGTTCTGGCTGCCGTCGACGAGGAAGCTCTCGAGCATCACGCCGAAGATCGCGTGGCTGCCATCGCCGACCTGGCCGGCGATGTCGCTGACGACGAGCGGCTGGCGCGCGTGGTCCTTGCCGCTGTTCGCGTGGCTGCAGTCGATCATCAGCCGGCCGGGCAGGCCGGACGACTCGAGCTCGGCGACGACGCGCGCGACGTCGTCGGCCGAGTAGTTCGGGCCCGAGTCGCCGCCGCGCAGGATCACGTGGCACTCGGGGTTCCCGCGCGTCGAGACGATCGCCGCGCCGCCCTGCTTCGTCACCGACAGGAAATGGTGCGGGTTCTGCGCCGAGCGGATGCCGTCGATCGCGACGCGCACGCCGCCGCCGGTGCCGTTCTTGAAGCCGACCGGCATCGACAGGCCCGACGCGAGCTCGCGGTGCACCTGGCTCTCCGACGTGCGGGCGCCGATCGCGCCCCACGAGATCAGGTCGGCGATGAACTGCGGCGTGATCGGGTCGAGGAACTCGCTGCCGGTCGGCACGCCGAGCGCGAGCACGTCGAGCAGGAAGCGCCGCGCCCGCCGCAGGCCCTCGTTGATCTTGAAGGTGCCGTCGAGCGACGGGTCGTTGATCAGGCCCTTCCAGCCGACCGTCGTGCGCGGCTTCTCGAAGTAGACGCGCATCGCGATCAGCAGGTCGTCGCGGAACTCGGCCTTCACGCGCGCGAGACGCCGCGCGTACTCGAGCGCGGCGTCCGGGTCGTGCACCGAGCACGGGCCGACGACGACGAGGAGCCGGTCGTCGGTGCCGGCGAGCACGCGGCCGATCTCGGAGCGGCTCTCCCAGACGAGCGTCGACGCGGCCTCGCCGGCCGGGAGCTCCTCCATCAGGATCGCCGGCGGGATCAGCGGCCGCAGCTCCTGGATGCGCAGGTCGTCGGTGCGGTGCAACATCGCCGGCCCAACGTAACCCAGACGCGCGGGGGCGTCCGGGCCCGCCCCTGGAGGCCGGGGCCGGTCGGTGGCAAGATCGGGCCCCGAAACCGGCTCGGGGGGGGTGAAGGCGAGATGGTGGAACGGGTGCCTGCGAGCGGGTCGTGCGCGCGCTGTCAGCGCTCGCTGGGGCTGGCGTCGGTCGAGCGGGGCGGGGTCTGGTACGGCGCCGTCGCCTGTGCCGAGGGCCGCGCGTGCCCGCTCGACGTCCGCGCGCCGGCCGTCCCGGAGCCGGCCCTGTACGCGCGTCCGCGCCGCTTCTTCCGCGCCCGCCGCCCGAAGGAGCTGCGGGCCTCCCAGGCCGGCGGCCGCGGCGGCGCCGGGCGCTAGCGGCCGCGTCGCGCCTAACGCGCGAGCTCGAAGCGGAAGACGACGCGGTCGGGCGCCGGCCGCTCGGCGCGCACCTCGGTGTCGCTGCGGCGCAGGCGGCTGACGACGTACTCGAGGAAGCCACGCGCCGCGAGCACCGAGATCTCGGGCAGCGCCTCGGCCTCGCTCACCTCGATCACGCTCTCGCCGCCTTCCGAGCGGTAGGCCCAGCGCGTGAAGTTGAAGATCGCGCCCGACAGGCTCGTGATCAGTCGCGCGTCGCGCTCGCTGAGCACGCCGCCCTGGCGCCGCGCGGCCTCGGCCTTCTCCTCGCCGTGCTGCAGCTGGACGTAGAGCCCGGCCTCCCAGAGCCGCTCGGCGGCGCGCGCGCCGCGCTCGACGACGTAGCGGAGCTGCCCCTTGCCCTCGACGTCGAGCAGCAGCTCGGAGAGGCGCCGGTACGACTCGATCGGGTACCAGAGCGCCGCCTGCACCTTCGCGTCGAGCAGCTCGAGGTCCTCGCGCTCGAGGCGCGCGGCGAGCCGCGCCTCGTCGAGGCGCCCCGCGTCGCGCAGCGCGCGCACGTCGTCGACGACCGAGGCGAGCGCCGACCCCTTGATCGACGGGCGGGACGCGTCCATGGGGGAGGGGATCGGCCGGACGCGGCGTCGGCTGGAGCCTGGACTAGGAGCGTGACCCAGGATTCGGCGACGCGCTCGAGGCGCCGCAACAGCGGAGGCCACTGTTCGACTCCGCTCGGCTGCGCCTCGCTCCGCGCGCGGCTTCGCCGCGCTTGACCTAGCGGTAGTCGTGCCCGCGCGGCAGGTCGGCGCCGGGCGCGAGTGGCCGCAGCTCGCGGACCCGCACGTGGATCACGCCCTCGACGTTCTGGATCGGCCCCGCGACCTCGATCAGCGCCGCGGCGTGCAGCGCGCCGCGGAAGCGGCGGAACGCGTCGGGCGTCAGCACCGCGTTCGCGGTGCCGGTCTCGTCCTCGAGCGTCAGGAAGCAGAAGCCCTTCGCGGTGCCCGGGCGCTGGCGCACGATCGCGTGCCCGGCGGTGCGCACGAATCGCCCGTCGGCGACGCCGCGGAGCGCCGCGGCCGCGAGCACGCCGCGCGCGTCGAGCTCCGGGCGCAGGTGCGCCATCAGGTGCGCGCCGGGCGTGACGCCGCTGAGCCGGTAGTCGGCCAGCGTCCGTTCGAGCGCGTCCATCTCGGGCAGCGGCGACGGCCCCGCCGCCGGCGCGGCGCCGGCGAGCAGCGGGTC
Organism: uncultured Spirochaetales bacterium; assembly: GCA_964597285.1. GTDB lineage: Bacteria > Myxococcota_A > UBA9160 > UBA9160 > SMWR01 > JAHEJV01. The sequence continues at coordinate 99 of CAZQYK010000164.1, read as the reverse complement.
GCGCTCGAGCGCCGACACCTGCCACAGCGCGCCGCGGCGCGAGGCCGCGGCCGGATCGACGCCGCCGAGCGCGCCGAGCTCGGCGAGCGCCGCGAGCTC
>CAZQYK010000163.1:0-7052 GCA_964597285.1 uncultured Spirochaetales bacterium | reverse complement strand
TTGTAGAAGACCCCGGGCGATCCGGGGCCGTGGATCATGAACAGGTTGGGGAAGCCGGCGATCGTCATCCCGAGATGGTTGTGGAAACGGTCCCGCCAGCGCTCCTCCAGGGTCACCCCGCCGCGTCCCTTTGGGTTCAGGCGCAGCATCGAGCCGCTGATGGCGTCGAAGCCGGTCGCCAGCACCAGCATGTCGATCGGGTGCTCGCCCGTACGGGTCACCACGCTGCTTTCCGTGAAGCGCTCGATGGGGTCCTCGCGCAGGTCGACCAGGGTCACGTTGTCGCGGTTGTAGGTCTCGAAGTAGCCATTCTCGAGGATCGGCCGCTTGGTCATCACGAAGTGATCGGGCATCAGCTTGTCGGCGGTTTCGGGGTCGCGCACGATCGCGCGGATCTTGCCGCGCACGAAGTCGGCCATCGTCTGGTTGGCCTCCTCGCTGACTGCGATGTCGTGGTAGCTCTCGAGGAAGAACCCGAAGCCCCCTCGCTGCCACAGCTTCTCGTAGAGCGCCTCGCGCTGCGCAGGGGTGTCCTCGAGCGCCGAGCGGGTCTGGGCGTCGGAGGGGAAGCCTCCGCCGTGAGCGTTCATCGTCGCCTTGATGGCTTCCCAGTTCTCTCGCGCCGCCTTCATCTCGTCGGGTGTGATGGGGCGGTTTCCCGCTGGAAAGGCGAACTGCGGCGTGCGCTGGAGCACCGTCACGTGCGCCGCCGTCCTGGCGATCTCGGGAATCGACTGGATCCCCGAAGAGCCGGTCCCGATCACGGCGACGCGCTTGCCACCGAAGGAGACCGGCTCGTGCGGCCAGCGGCCGGTGTGATGGCACTCGCCCGCGAAGTCGCGGATGCCCGGGATGTCGGGCATGTTCGCCGCCGAGAGCGCGCCCACCGCACAGATCAGGAAGCGGGCCGAGGCGCGAACGCCCGTGTCGGTCTCCACCGTCCAGCGCTGCGCCGCTTCGTCGTAGCGCGCCTCCCGCACCCAGGTCTCGAACTGGATGTCGCGCCGGAGGTCGAAGCGGTCGGCGACGTGCTCGAGGTAGGCGAGCACCGCGGACTGCTCGGACTGGGTCTCGGCCCAGTCCCAATCCTTCATCAGCTCTTCGGAGAAGGTGTAGCAGTAGAAGGGACTGCCGGGGCCGTCGACTCGTGCACCCGGGTAGCGGTTGTACCACCAGGTGCCGCCGACGTCGCTGGCGCCGTCGTACACGCGCACCGAGAGGCCCATCCCGCGCAGATGGTGCAGCGCGTACATGCCGCTGACGCCCGCTCCGATGACCACGACGTCGTAGTGGTCGATCGATCCGCTCGTTCGCGGCGACGGATTCCTGCTCGTCATTCCTTCCTCCTGCACCGACGTCGGCGGTCGCCCTGGTCCTCGATGAGCGTGCTCGTGTAGGGAGGCGACTATAGTCACGCAGCGTCTCGGCACGGCGCAAGGTTGTGTTTCCGCTATCCTTTCCGGGATCGCGCGGCGGCCTCGAAGGCGCCGTGCCCTTCCTACCTGGCGAGCGTGTGATCGATGACGAGCGACGAGCGGGAAGAGCGGGCCCGCCAGAAGGATCCCGTCGTCGAGGCGTTCCGCGCGGACGTCGACGTCACGCTGCTCGAGGAGAACCTCCGCCTGAGCGTCGAGGAGCGCTTCCTGAAGCTGATCGAGCTCCAGCGCTTCGCGAACGAGCTGCGCACGGCCGGTCGGAAGCGCAGGTGATCGATTTCGCCGCCGTGCTGCGCGCGCTCTCGGACGCGGGCGTGCGCTTCATCATCGTCGGCGGCGCGGCGGCCACGGCCCACGGCGCGGCGCGACTCACCCAGGATCTCGACCTCGTCTATCGGAGGGACGAGGAGAACCTGCGACGGCTCGCACGCGCGCTCGAGCCCCAGGAGCCGTACCTGCGCGGCGTGCAGCCCGGGCTCCCCTTCGTCCTCGACGAGCAGACCCTGCGCAGCGGGCTCAACTTCGCGCTGACCTCGAAGCTCGGCGACCTCGATCTCCTCGGCGAAATCGTCGGCGGCGGCGGCTACGACGACCTGATCGACGACTCGATCGAGATCGAGCTCTTCGGCGTGCGCTGCCACTGTCTCGGCCTCGAGAAGCTGATCGCCGTGAAGCGCGCCGCCGGCCGCCCGAAGGATTTCGAGGCGCTGGCCGAGCTCGAGGAGCTGCTCGCCCGGCGGCCGAGCTAGGCGGGGACGCTCGCGGCGTGAGTCACGGAGCCCGGCCCGACCGCGCGCAGCACGTCTCGCAGTTTCGCAGCGCGAAGGCCGGCCGGCCGCTCTGGATGCGGGCGCTGAACGGCGTCGGCCGGCTGGCGCCGCGCTGGAAGCGGCCCTCGGCGGAGCGCTGGTGGGACGAGGCGCGCGCGCGGGAGGGCGGCGTCGAGCCGGCGCCGGAAGCGGTCGCCGCGCTCGCGGCCCTCGTCGAGTCGATCGACGAGAGCGCGGCCCTGCACGCGATCGGTCGCTTCGCGGCGGACGACGACACGGTGCGGATGGCGCGCACCCACCTGCGGATCCGCCGCTGCCTGCGCGACGCGCCGCAGATCCTCGAGCACGAGATCCCGCCGCCGCTCTTCATCGTCGGCTGGCCCCGCACCGGCAGCACGGCGCTGCACACGCTGATGGCCGAGGACCCGCGTGCGCGCACCCTGCCGTACTGGGAGAGCTTCGATCCGGTCCCCCCCGCGAGCGGGCCCGATCGGCGCATCGAGCGGCTCGAGCGGATGCTCGGCCAGCTCGCGCGCCTCGCACCCGACTATCACGCCATCCACCCGATGGCGGCGGAGATGACCGAGGAGTGCGTCGCGCTCTTCATGAACCACTTCCGCACGCTCCAGTTCGACTTCCAGTACCGGATCCCGGGCTACGTCTCGTGGCTGCTCTCCGAGGATGCGCGCCTCGCCTACGAGGCCTATCACCAGTCGCTTCGACTGGTCCACCACTTCCGGCCCGGCGGAGAGCGCTTCGTCGTGAAGGACCCGGCGCACCTCGTGCACCTCGAGACGATCCTGAAGCTCTGGCCCGACGCGAAGATCGTCTTCACGCACCGCGACCCGGTCGAGTCGACGAGCTCCCTCTGCAGCCTCTACGCGCACACGCGGGCGATCTTCAGCGACGACGTGGACCCGCACGCGATCGGTCGTGAGGTCATCGAAGGCCACTGGCCGCGCGCGCTCGACCTGGGGTTCGCGCTGCGCGAGCGGCTCCCGCCGGGCCAGCTCGCCGACGTCCGCCACGTCGACCTGCTGCGCGACCCGATCGGCACGGTCGAGCGCGTCTACGCCGACCTCGGCCTCCCGCTCGGCGACGACGCGCACGCCGCGATGCAGCGCTTCCTCGCCGAGGAAGCCGCGAAGCCGCTCAGTACCCACGAGCACGGCCTCGAAGGCTTCGGCCTCGAGCCCGACCGCGTGCGCGAGCGCTTCCGCGCCTACCGGGAGCACTTCGACCTCGGCTGAGGGGTCGGGGGCGGGCCCCGTTCTTGACCCCGCATCGTGGAACTGGGAGGATCCGACCAGCGGGGGATCTGGAGAGACGGCGATGCAGCGGATCGAGACGACGTGCGCGGCCGCGCTGGCCCTGGTGGCATCCGTCGGAGGCGCAGCGCTCGCTGCGGACCATCGGGATGCCCCGCTGATCGGCTCGCTGATCGTCAGCGCCTCGGCGTCCGAGTCGGCTCAGGGGATCGTCGTGAATCAGTGCGCGGCCGAGACGGAGCTCGTCATCCTCGTGACGCCGCGGATCATCCAGGAGGTGCCCGCTCCGGAGGAGGAGCCGGTCGAGATCCCGATGCGGCTGGCCGCCGGCGAGGCCCGGACCTTCGACATCGCGCTGGGCCTGCCGCTCGAGCTGCGGCGTTATGCGTCGGTGGAGGTCCGCGCCTGGCCCGGCCGGTGCACCGCTCCCGGTCTCGGCACGATCGAGCTCGCGGCGGTGGTCCTCGGTCCGGACGGGGAGAACCGGGCGGTCGTCGGGGGCACCAAGGGCTTCGGGTTCGTGCAGCAAGCCGACTCGGATTCCACCCCGCTGCCCCCGCTGCCGCCGCTCGGCGGGACGTTCCGCAGCCGGGACTACATCGGCCCGAGAGCGGTCGCCGAGGCCGCGCTCGCGAACCACTGTCCCGGAACCGCGATCGAGTACACCGTCGCGGTCGGCGGCCCCTCCTCCGAAGAGGGCGAGGCCGTCTCCGGCGTGCTCGAGGCCGGCGGCTTCGCCGTGATCCCGCTCGATGGCGTCGAGGGCTGGCGCGATACGATCCTGCTCGCCGTTCCGTCCGGTGACGGAGGAGGAGCCGGGTGCCCGCATGGAGCGGTCGTCGGCGCGAGCCACACCTTCTCGACCGAAGACGGCGGCACCGTCGGCATCGGCCTGCTCCTCCCTGCCATTCAGGGGGGCTGCGGCTCCCGCTGCTAGTCGACGGCTGAAGAAACCCGGAGCCCCCCATGACCGACCTCGACCGGATGCCCGTCATCGACGTCGACTCGCACTGGACCGAGCCGCGCGACCTGTGGACGTCGCGCGCGCCGGCGAAGCTCGTGGACCGGGCGCTGCGCGTCGTGCGCAACGACCGCGGCGTCGACCAGTGGGTCGTCGACCGCGACCTGGTGATGGGGCCGGTCGGCTACTGCTCGATCCGCCCCGACGGCAGCAAGTCGCAGGGCATGGTCGCGTTCGACCGCTTCGACGAGGTCCACCCCGGCGCGATCGAGGTCGCGCCGCGCCTCGCGTACATGGACGAGCACGGGCTCTCGGTCCAGATCGTCTACGCGAACATCCTCGGATTCGCGGGCCACCTCGTGATGCGGATCCAGGACGAGACGCTGCGCGCCTTCTGCAGCACCGCGTACAACGACGCCGCGGCCGAGATGCAGGCCGCGAGCGGCGGCCGCCTGGTTCCGCAGGCGATGCTCCCGTTCTGGGACGTCGACGCCGCCGTCGCCGAGCTCGTGCGCTGCCACGAGGAGCTCGGCCTCACCGGCTTCACGCTGACCGACGCGATGGCGCCGTGGGGCCTGCCCGGGCTCAACGACCCGCACTGGGATCCGCTCTGGGCCACCGCCCAGGAGCGCGGCCTGCCGGTGAACTTCCACATCGGCGCCGGCGGCATCACGCCCTACACCTGGGGCGGCTACACGGCCGCGCGCAACTTCGCGGCGCTCTCGACGATGTCGCAGATGGGCAACATGTCGTGCCTCGCGAACCTGATCTTCAGCGGGCTCCTCGACCGCTTCCCGAGCCTCAAGTTCGTGTCGGTCGAGAGCGGCATCGGCTGGCTGCCCTTCCTGCTCGAGAGCCTCGACTACCAGTTCGACGAGAACGGCGTCACCGACCTCGCGCTGCGGCCGCCCGAGTACTTCCGGCGCCAGATCTACGGCTCGTACTGGTTCGAGCGCGACCCGCGCCCGGTGATCGACGCGATCGGCACCGACAACATCATGTTCGAGACCGACTTCCCGCACGCGACCTGCCTCTACCCCGGCGTGCGCGAGCACGTGCGCAAGAGCCTCGGCGAGCTCGAGCCCGCGGTGCAGCGCAAGCTGCTCTACGAGACGGCGGCCCGGGTCTACCAGCTTCCGCTGCCGAGCTGATGCGGGCCGTCCTCTGCCGCGAGTTCGGGCCGCCCGAGTCGCTCGAGATCGTCGAGCTCGACGATCCGACGCCGGGCGCGGGCGAACTCGTGGTCGGCGTGCGCGCCGCGGCGATCACCTTTCCCGACGCGTTGATGATCGAGGACAAGTACCAGTTCAAGCCCCGGCCTCCCTTCGTTCCCGGCGGCGACGTCGCCGGCGTCGTCGAGGCGGTGGGCGAGGGCGTCGAGGGCTTCGCCGTCGGCGACCGCGTCACCGGGGCGCTCGGGCTGGTCGGGGGCTTCGCCGAGCGGGTGAAGCTGCGCGCCGACGCCGCGCGCCGGCTCGACGACGGGATCGGCTTCGCCGAGTCGACGGGTCTGCTCTACGCGTACGGCACCGGCTGGTACGGGCTCAAGCACCGCGGCGACCTGCGGCCCGGCGAGACGCTCTTGATCCTCGGCGCGTCGGGGGCGCTCGGGATGGCGGCGATCGAGCTCGGGAAGCTCTTCGGCGCGCGCGTGATCGCCGCGGCCGGAAGCGAGGCGAAGCTCGCCGTCTGCCGCGAGCGCGGCGCCGACGCGACGATCGACTACGACGCCGAGGACCTGAAGGAGCGCGCGAAGGCGCTCACCGGCGGCCGCGGCGTCGACGTCGTCTACGACTGCGTCGGCGGCGACTACGCCGAGGCGGCGCTGCGCGCGATCGCTTGGAAGGGCCGCTTCCTCGTGATCGGGTTCACCGCCGGCATCCCGAAGATCCCGCTGAACCTGGCGCTGCTCAAGGGCTGTCAGATCGTCGGCGTCTTCCTCGGTGCGATGACGAGCAAGGAGCCGGAGCTGCGCGAGGAGATCGAGCGCGAGCTGCTCGCCGAGCTGGCCGCCGGGCGCCTGAGGCCGCACGTGTCGAAGCGCTACCCGCTCGAGGCGGCCCCGCAGGCGCTGCGCGACATGCTCGACCGCAAGGTCGTCGGAAAGATCGTCGTCGAGCCCTGATCGCGAGGCCGAACGCGCTCGCTCAGAGCCCCGCGAGCCAGTCGCCGAAGCCGAGCCGGTCGATCGCCGCGACGCTGCGCGCGAGCAGCGTGCGGACGAGCGCCTCGCGCTCGGTCATCGCGCCGAGGCCGAGCGACACGACGGCGACCATCAGCGTCTGGAACGCGAGCGCGCGGTAGCGGTCGCGGGCCTCGTCGAGGCCGAGCGAGACGCTGGCCGCCGCGAGCGCGTCGACGTAGGCGCGGATCAGCTCGTCCTCGCACTCGGCGAGCAGCGCCGGGTCGAGCGAGTCGATCAGGTGGTACTGGACGTCGCGGATCCCGTGGCACCACTGCACGCCCTGGAAGTCGAGCATGCCGATGCGGCGGCCCTCGGGCGCGTCGTACTCGAAGCAGTTCGCGAGGTGGCTGTCGCCGTGGATCAGCGTCCGCGGCTCGGCGTACCAGGCCTCGAGCAGCGCGTCCCACTTCTCGATCGCCGTCCGGCAGATCG
>CAZQYK010000162.1:0-2945 GCA_964597285.1 uncultured Spirochaetales bacterium | reverse complement strand
GCGCGTCGACGAGCACGGCGCCGAGCTCCGCGCCGAGCCGGCGCGCCGCCCGGCCGCGGCCGCCGCCGCTTCACCCGGCGCGCCGCCGGCGCTGCCGCTCGACGGCGTGCGGATCCTCGATCTCTTCTGGGTGCTCGCCGGCCCCGGGGCGACGCGGATGCTCGCCGACTACGGCGCCGAGGTCGTACACGTCGAGTCGGCGCGGCGGCTCGACACGCTGCGCGCGATCCCGCCGTACCGCTTCAACCACCCGCACCCCGAAGGCGCCGCCGGCTTCCAGTGTGCGAACGCGAACAAGCTCGGCCTGAGCCTCGACCTGACGCGCGACGAGGGCCGCGAGATCGCGCTCGAGCTGGCCGCGTGGGCCGACGTCGTCACGGAGTCGTTCGCGCCGGGCGTGGTCGAGCGCTACGGCCTCGGCTACGAGGCGCTGCGCGAGCGCAACCCCGACGTGATCCTGGTCTCGAGCTGCCTGATGGGCCAGAGCGGCCCGTGGCGCGATCTCACCGGCTTCGGAAACCTCGCGGCGGCCGTCGTCGGCTTCCCGCCGCTCGCGAGCTGGCCCGGGCGCCCGCCGAGCGGCCCGTACGGCGCGTACACCGACTTCATCGGCGCGCGCTACAACGCCGTCGCGATCCTCGCGGCGCGCGAGCACCGCGCGCGCACCGGCGAGGGCCAGCACGTCGACATGGCCCAGGCCGAGGCGGCGCTGCACTTCCTCGGGCCGGCCTTCCTCGACTGCACGGTCAACGGCGCCGCGCCGGCGCCCGCGGGAAACGACGATCCCGAGATGCACCCGCACGGCGTGTTCCGCTGCGCCGGCGACGACGCGTGGGTCGCGCTCGCGGTGCGCGACGAGCGCGACTGGCGCGGCCTCTGCGCCGCGCTGGGGCGGCCGGACCTCGAGCCGCGGCGCGCCGAGCGGCCCGCCGTCGACGCGGCGATCGCCGCGTGGAGCGCCGAGCGGTCGCCGGACGCCGCCGCCGCGGCGCTGCGCGCGCGCGGCGTGCCCGCGCACGCGGTGCTCGACACGCCGGGCCTCTACGCGTGCCCGCAGCTTCGTGACCGCGGTCACTTTCTCGAGGTCGCGCACGACATCTACGGCACGATGGCCGTCGAGAGCTCGCGGCTGCGGCTCTCGCGCGCGCCGGCGCGCGTGCCCGAGCGCGCGCTCTCGATCGGGCGCGACACGCGGCGCGTGCTCGAGACGATCCTCCGCTACCCGCCCGAACGCATCGACGACCTCGCGGCCCGCGGCGTGCTGGCCTAGTGCTGGCTCGAGCCCGCGGGTGGCCGAGCCGCCGCCCTCGCGCGATTCTTTTCGATAGCCTAGGCCGATGTGGCGGTGTAGAACGGTGGCCAGGGGGGTCGGAGGACCGCGAGATGACCGAGCGCGCCATGAAGGTGCTCTTGATCGAGGACGACGAGATCGACGCCGAGAGCGTGAGACGTGAGCTGAGCAAGGGCGCCGCGGACGCGCCGGTCGAGGTCGACTGGGCGCACGAGCTCGGCGCCGGTCTCGAGCGCCTCGCGACCGACGCCTTCGACCTCGTGCTGCTCGACCTCGGGCTCCCGGACAGCGACGGCCTCGAGACGCTCGACCTGCTGCGCGAGCACGACGGCAACGTGCCGGTCGTCGTGCTGACCGGGGCCGAGGGCCTCGCGTCGGCCGTGCAGGCGCACGGCGCGCAGGCCTACCTGATGAAGGGCTGCCTCGGCGCCTCGAACGACCTGCTGCGCGCGGTGCGCGAGAGCGTGGAGCGCCAGCGCCTGGCGCGCGAGAAGCTCGCGAGCCTCGGCGTGCTGAGTGCCGGCGTCGCGATGGGCTTCAACCGGCTGCTCGGCGACATCCTCGAGAACGCCGAGCTCGCGGTCGCCGACCTCGCCGACCCGCGCACGCTCCACCGCGTGCGCGAGCGTCTCTACGAGATCCAGCGCGAGGCGCTGCGCGCCGAGGTGATGACGGGCCAGCTGCGCGACTACGCGGCGCAGTCGTCGCTGACGGCGACCCCGCTCGAGCTGTCGAGCTTCGTGATGAACGCGTCGCACCTGATCGACGCGCTCGTCCCCGACCGCATCGAGGTGCGCTACGACCTCGCGTCGGGCGTCGTCGCGGCGCGTGCGACGCCGCTCCAGCTGCACCAGGTGTTGATCGCGCTCGTCACGAACGCGATCGAGGCGATGTCGGAGCAGTCGGGCCTGCTGTCGATCGCGACCGCGTTGCGCGACGTCGACGCGGCGACGCTGCGCGCGGCCGAGGGCTGCCCCGACGCCGCGCCAGGGCGCTACGCGTCGCTGAGCGTCAGCGACACCGGCCGTGGCATGGACGAGCAGGTGCGCCGGCGCGTGTTCGAGCCCTTCTTCTCGACCAAGACGCCCGGGCGCGGGCTCGGGCTCGCGGCGGCGTCGGGCATCGCGCGGCAGTTCGGCGCGGTGATCGGCGTCGCGAGCGCGCCGGGCGAGGGCTCGCGCTTCGATCTGCTCTTCCCGGCCGACGGCGGCTCGGCGCGAGAGCGGACGCTCCAGTAGTCCGGCCGGCAGCAGCCCACCGGGACGAGCGCGCCGCACCGGCGCGCGCGGCGCCTATCAGCCGGGCGAGCGCGAGGGCCCCGCGCGGCGGCGCGGGAAGCTCGCGACGACGTCGATCGGGCGCGACGCCCAGCCGAGCCGGTTCAGGTGGCGGCCGGCGCCCTCGACGTCGGAGGTGATCACGCGCCCGTCGCGGAAGACGACGGTCGCGCCGTCGTAGGCCGCGACCGGCACGCCGCGCGCGAGCTCGCGCGCGAGCCGCTGCACGCGCTCGGGGCTCTCGAGGATCATCAGCGACACCGGGCCGCTCGGCGCGACCTCGCACGACTCGGAGGCCGCGGCGGGGCGCGCGGTGCCGAGCGCGAGCGCGGCGAGCAGCGCGCAGAGCAGGCCTCGGGGGAGCATCTCGGGGGGAT
>CAZQYK010000161.1:0-4187 GCA_964597285.1 uncultured Spirochaetales bacterium | reverse complement strand
GCCTGCGCGCGCCGCTCGAGCAGCTGCGGACCTACCTCGGCGGTCCGGTCGCGCCGCGCGACGACGCGCTGGGACGCCTGACCCGCGGGCGCAGCGTCGACGACCTCGACGCCTGGAGCTCCGAGGAGCCCGCTGCGGTCGGCCTGCGCCCGTGGCACGAGGCGTGGGCCGAGCGCGCGCACGGCTACGGCGTCGTCTACGGCCACTGGGCGATGCAGGGCCTGCACGTCGCGCCGTGGCTGCGGGGGCTCGACACCGGCTGCGTCCACCACGGCCGCGGCCGCGACGGTGCGCTCACCGCGTGGCTCCCCGACCCGCGCGCCGCGTGCCCCTTCGACGCGCCCGACGAGCGATTCTGGCGCGTTCCGGCGCGCCGGGCGTACTACGCGCGCCGCGACGCGAGCCGCTAGAGTGTTCTGCATGCCGACGGTGAAGATCCCGCCGCCGTACCAGGGCCCGACGGCCGGCCGCGCGCGGATCGACGTCGAGGGCGCGACGGTCGGCGCGTGCCTGAAGGCCGGGTGCGAGCGCCACGCCGGCCTCGACGAGCTGCTCTTCGACGCCAGCGGCCGCGTCCACAAGTTCGTCACGCTCTTCGTCAACGGCGACGAGATCGAGCGCGGCGCGCTCGACCGCGAGCTCGCGCCCGACGACGAGCTCGAGATTCTCGCTGCGATCGCGGGGGGATAGCCGCGCCCGACGCGTGGTATGCTCCTCCGCCCAGCGCCCCGCCCACCGCAGGAGGAGATGCCCGTGTCCGGACCCAGCGGCGATCGACTGATTCGCGTCGACATGACGACCCAGACCGCGAAGGTGGTTCCCTTCCCCGACGAGTGGAAGCTGCTCGGCGGACGCGGGCTCTCGGCGAGGATCCTCGTCGAGGAGTGCGACGCGACCTGCGATCCGCTCGGACCCGACAACGTGCTCGTGATGGCGCCCGGCGTGCTCTCCGGCACCGCCGCGCCGACGTCGGGCCGCATCTCGATCGGCGGCAAGAGCCCGCTGACCGGCGGCATCAAGGAGGCGAACGCCGGCGGCAATCCGGGCCAGGACCTGATGAAGCTCGGCTACCGCGCGGTGATCGTCACCGGCCAGCCGAAGGATCCGGACGAGCGCTACGCGCTCGACGTCACCGCCGAGGGTGCTTCGGTGAAGGAGGTGCCCGACTGCAAGGGCCTGTGGAACTACGCGCTGATCGAGAAGCTCGCGAAGAGCTACCCGAAGACGGCGTCGTTCATCAGCATCGGTCCGGCCGGCGAGCAGCGTCTCGCGGGCGCGTCGGTCGCGTGCACCGACCAGGAGCAGGAGCGCCACCCGGCGCGCCACGCGGCGCGCGGCGGGCTCGGCGCGGTGATGGGCGCGAAGGGCCTGAAGTACGTGTCGATCGACCCCGCCAAGGCCGGCGTCCGGCAGGCCGCCGAGCGCAAGGAGTTCATCGGGCGCTGCAAGCAGTACACGAAGGACTACCTGGCCGGCCCGCAGATGTTCAAGACCGGCACGAGCACCGTCGTGCCCGTCGCGAACATGCTGAACACCTTCCCCTACAAGAACCGCACCGAGGGCCAGTCGCCCGACGCCGAGACGCTCGCCGGCCAGCGCATCATCGAGAGCTTCGAGACGCGCGGCGGCCGCATGCACAACTGCATGACCGGCTGCATCGTGCAGTGCAGCAACGTCGTCCACGACGCCGAGGGCAAGTACAAGACCTCGGCGCTCGAGTTCGAGACGCTGACGCTGCTCGGCGCGAACTGCGCGATCCAGAGCTGGGAGGACGTCGCCGACCTCGACCGCCTGTGCGACGAGGTCGGTCTCGACACGATCGAGACCGGCGCCGCGATCGCGGTGTGGATGGACTCGGGCGGCATGGAGTGGGGCGACGCCGAGGGCGCGAAGGGTCTGCTGAAGCAGATCGCCGAGGGCACCGAGCTCGGAAAGGCGATCGGCAACGGCGCGGTCGCCGTCGGCAAGAAGACCGGCCACCACCGCGTGCCGGCGGTGCGCGGCCAGGCGGTGCCGGCGTGGGACCCGCGGCCGTTGAAGGCCACCGGGATCACCTACTGCACGAGCCCGATGGGCGCCGACCACACCGCGGGCCTGATCGTGAACCCGGGCATGCCGCAGGAGGACTGGGTGCGCGCGTCGCAGGAGGCGCAGATGGTGAACGCGCTGTGCGACTCGTCGGGCTTCTGCCAGTTCCTGCAGCCGACGCTCGACGACGTGCGCGCGTTCTACGGCCACCTCTACGGCGAGGAGATCTCCCGCGAGGAGATCGCCGACATGGCGTGGCAGGTGCTCCAGGACGAGTGGGAGTTCAACCGCCGCGCCGGCCTCTCCGAGGACGGCGACCAGATGCCCGAGTGCATGAAGAAGGACGCGATCGGGCCGGCGAAGATGGTCTGGGACGTCCCGGACGAGCTCGTCGTGCAGGCCTACCAGCGCCAGGGCAATCGCGAGGAGCTGTTCACGATGAAGGCGAGCGGCTAGCACAAGCGGCCGGAGGCCGCGCGCAGCGAGCCGCCGGAGGCCGCGCGCAGCGAGCCGCAGGCGAGCGAAGTCGAACGGGTTGGCAAGCGGCCGGAGGCCGCGCGCAGCGAGCCGCAGGCGAGCGAAGTCGAACGGTGGCCTCCGGGCATCGCAACGGGGGCCGACGATTGCGCGACGTCCGCATGAGAGGCTTCGCCGAGCGCGCCGACGTCGAGGAGGTCGAGCGCTTCCTCGCCGCGCGCGCCGCGCCGCTCGGGCCCGAGCCGGTTGCGCTCGCCGAGTGCGTGGGCCGCGTGCTCGCGCGCGACGTCGAGGCCGGGGTCGACGTGCCGGGCTTCCGCCGCGCGGCGATGGACGGCTACGCGCTGCGCGGCGAGGACAGCTTCGGCGCGTCGGGCTACGCGCCGATCTCGCTGCGCGTCGTCGGCGAGGCGCTGCCGGGCGCGCCCTTCGCCGGCCGCGTCGACGCCGGCTGCGCGGTGCGCGTGATGACCGGCGCGCCCGTGCCCGACGGCGCCGACGCGGTCGCGATGGCCGAGGTTTGCGAGGAGCGCGACGGCCGCGTCGCCGTGTCGGTGGCCGTCGCGCCGCGCCGCAACGTCGGCGAGGTCGGCGAGGACATCCGCGCCGGCGAGGTCGTGGTGCGGGCCGGGCGCAGGCTGCGCCCGCAGGACGCGGGGCTGCTCGCGTCGATCGGCGAGGCGCGGCCGCTCTGCGTGCGGCGCCCGCTCGTGCGGCTCGTGGTCACCGGCGACGAGCTGCTCGCGCCGGGCTCGCGGCCCGAGGGCCCGAGGATCGTCGACAGCAACTCGGTCGTGCTCGCCGCGCTGGTCGCGCGCGACGGCGGCGTCGTGCTGCCGCACGCGATCCTGCCCGACCGGCCCGACGCGATCCGCGCCGCGCTCTCCGACGGCGCCTGCGACGTCGCGCTCGTGTCCGGCGGCAGCTCGGTCGGTCGCGAGGACCACGCGCCGCGCCTCGTCGCCGAGCTCGGCAGCCTCGACTTCCACGGCGTCGCGATGCGGCCGTCGAGCCCGGCCGGCGTCGGGCGGATCGGCGAGCGCGCGGTCTTCCTGCTGCCGGGCAACCCGGTGAGCTGTCTGTGCGCGTACGAGTTCTTCGCCGGCCCCGTGATTCGCGCGCTCGGCGGCCTTCCGCGCGCGTGGCCGCACCGGCGCGCGCGGCTGCCGCTCGCGCGCAAGATCAGCTCCGAGGTCGGCCGCACCGACTACGTGCGCGTCGCGATCGAGGCGGGCCGCGTCGTGCCGCTCGCGACCTCGGGCGCGTCGATCCTGTCGTCGACGGTGCGCGCGTCCGGCTGCGTGATCGTCCCGCGCGCGCTCGAGGGTCTGCCCGAGGGTGCCGAGGTCGAGGTGCTGCTCTACGACGACGTGCCGCCCGAGACCGGGACGTGAGACAACGGCAGTTCCTCGAGGTGCTCGACCGCGACGAGGCCGAGCGGCGCTGGCGCGCGGCGATCGATGCGCGGCCGCGCGAGCCCGAGACCGTGCCGCTCGAGCGGGCGCTCGGGCGCGTGCTGGCCGAGGACGTCGTCGCCGCGGTCGACGTGCCGGGCTTCGACCGCTCGAACGTCGACGGGTTCGCCGTGCGATCGGACGACACGGCGGAGGCGTCCGAGGAAGAACCGCGAACGGTCGTGCTGAACGACGAAGTACTCTCACCGGGCGTCGTTCCGGTGAACC
>CAZQYK010000160.1:0-3949 GCA_964597285.1 uncultured Spirochaetales bacterium | reverse complement strand
GAGCAGGGCCGACACGCGGCGCGTGTCGTCGGCGGCGAAGCGCCCGCCCTCGTAGAGGACCTGCACGGCGGGCTCGGCGAGCACGACGGTCGCCGCCGCGGCCAGGCACGCGAGCGTCAGCCCGGCGCGCAGCACGGCGAGCAGCGTCGCGTTCAGCTCCTCGCCGCGTCCCTCGGTGTGGAGCCGCGCGAGCGTCGGCAGCGCCGCGGTCGCGATCGCCTGGCCGATCACGCCGACCGGGAGCTGCATCAGCTGGCGCGCGTAGCCGAGCGCGGCGATCGCGCCGGTCGCGAGGAGCCCGCCGAACACGCGGTCGTACCACTCGTCGACCGTCAGCAGCGTCACGCCGAGCATCAGCGGTAGCGCCGTCACGAGGTAGCGACCGAGGTCGCGGTCTCGCAAGGAGAAGCGCGCGCCGACGCGCAGGCCCGGCGCGCGCCGCGCCTCGAGCCACGCCGCGGCGAACGGGCCGAGGAACGCGCCGGCGAGCGCGCCCCACGCGAAGCCCTCGGCGCCGATCCGGGTGCCGAGCGCGAGGCCCGCGGCGATGATCGCGAGGTTGTAGATCACCGGCGCGAGCGACTGCGCGACGAAGTGGCCGCGCGCCATCAGCGCGCCCTTGAGCACGCCGCCGGCGACGAAGAAGATCTGCGCCGGCAGCAGGATCCGCGTGAGGCGCGTGGTCAGCTCCGCCTGCTCGGGCGCGAACTTCGGGTAGAGGAGCCCGACGCCGAGCTCGGCGCCGGCCCACAGCGCGAGCGTCACCGCGACGACGAGCACGGTCGTCGTGCCGAACACGACCGCGAGGAAGCGCGCCGCGGCGTCCTCGCCGCGCTCCTCGCGCAGCCGCGCGTAGAACGGGATGAACGCGATCGACAGCGCGCCGCCGGCGAGGAAGTAGTTCAGCAGGTCGGGCAGCATGAACGCGGCCCGGTAGGCGTCGGCCTCGGCTCCGGCGCCGATCACGCGCGCCAGCACCGCCTCGCGCGCGTAGCCGAGCACGCGCGACAGCGCGACGCTCCCGGCCAGCACCGCGGCGACGACGCCGAGCCGCGGCGGCCTCGGCCCGCCGGCGCCCGCGCCCTCGGCTGCGTCCCCCGCTCCCCCCACGGCGGGGAGTATGGCGCGATCTCAGGGGCGGGGGTTCCGCTCGCGCCACAGGCGGCCGTCGAAGGTCTCGACGACGACGTCGTCGCCTTCGCGGCCGCGCAGGTGGGGATGGGCCAGCGGCACTTTGCCGTGGGGGGTGTCGAGGACGTACTGCGGAATCCCGAAACCGCTGGTGCGGCCGCGCATTGCGCGGAAGATCTCGACGCCGTCTTCGATCGCGACCCGGAAGTGCGCCGTCCCCTCGAGCAGCTGCGCCTGGTAGCAGTAGTACGGCCGCACGCGCAGCCGCACCAAACCCTCGCACAGGGCCTTCATCGTCGCCGCGTCGTCGTTGATGCCGCGCAGCAGCACGCTCTGGTTGCCCACCGGGATGCCGGCCGCGGCGAGCCGCCCGAGCGCCCGGGCGGCCTCCGGGGTCAGCTCGCGCGGGTGGTTGAAGTGGGTGTTCAGCCAGATCGGATGGAAGCGCTCGAGCATCCGGCACAGGTCGTCGGTGACGCGGAAGGGCAGCGTCACCGGCAGGCGCGTGCCGAGGCGCACGATCTCGACGTGCGGGATCGCGCGCAGCTCGCCGAGCAGCCACGCGAGGCGCTCGTCGCCGAACACGAGGGGATCGCCGCCGGTCAGCAGCACGTCGCGGATCGCCGGCGTCGCGCGGATCCACGCGAGGGCCGTCTCGAGCTCGCGGCGCTTCATCGCCCAGTCCGGCTCGCCGACCATGCGCTTGCGCAGGCAGAAGCGGCAGTAGAGCGCGCACTCGTTGTTGACGCAGAACGCGATCCGGTCCTCGTAGACGCGGATCACGTTCTTCACCGGCGAGTGCGCCACCTCGTCAAGCGGGTCGGCGAGGCCGGCCGGGTCGTCGAGCTCGGCCGCGTGCGGCACGACCTGGCGGCGGATCGGGCAGTCCGGGTCGTCGGGGTCCATCAGCGACGCGTAGTACGGCGTGATCACGAAGTGGAAGCGCGCGGCGAGCTTGGCAATGCCCTCGCGCTCTTGCGGCGTGGGGCTCAGGAAGGCCTCGAGGTCCTCGGCCGTCGTGATGCGGTGCTGCATCTGCCAGACCCAGTCGGTCCAGCGAGGGTCTCTCCGCGACGAGGCGGCGCTGCTCATGCGAGCCCCAGGCGCGCGAGACCCTCCTGGAGGACCTCGGCGATCAGCGCCTCGGGCGTGCGGCGCTCGAGCTCGGCGAGGATCGCGAAGGTGCCGTCGGGGGCGAAGGTCGGCAGCGGATTCATCTCGAGGAAGTGCGGGCGGCCGGCCGCGTCGAGGCGGAAGTCGGCGCGCGCAAAGTCGCGGCACTCGAGCGCGGCGAACGCGCGCAGCGCGAGGTCCGCGAGCTCGCGCTCGAGCGGCGGGTCGAGCGCGCCCGGCGTGTGCGCGCGCCAGCCGCCCGGCGGCGCCGGGTGGCGCTCGAGGGCGTGCAGGCCGATCCCGGTCGTCGCGTCGAGCGCGCGCTGCAGCGCCGGCAGCGCGCGCGGCGGCGCGTGGCCGACGACCGCGACCGTGTACTCGGCGCCCGGCAGGAAGCGCTCGACGAGCGCCGGCTGGTCGTAGTCGCGCTCGATGCGCGCGACCTCGCGCGCGAGCGCCGCCCGATCGGTGACGCGCGAGCCCGGGCCGACGCCCTTTGCCGTCCCCTCCCAACGCGGTTTCACGAAGAGCGGAAACTCCGCGTCGGGCCAGGCATTCTCCACATCGACCTCTCGCAGCACGCGGTGCTCCGGCACCGGCACGCCGGCCGCGGCGACGCGCGCGTGCGCCCACGCCTTGTCGAGCGTCGCCGACAGCGTCAGGCCGTCCGAGCCGAGGCACGGCACGCCGGCCATCTCGAGCAGCGCCGGCGCCCACGCCTCGCGGTTGCGGCTGCCGTAGCCCTCGGCGATCGACAGGGCCACGTCGAGCGGCGGCAGCTCGCCCTTGCCGAGCGTCGCGAGCAGCGCGTGCGGGTTGCCCAGGCGCAACGGCCGGTGTCCGAGCCGGCGCACCGCGCGCTCGAGCAGCGCGACCGTCTCCTCGGGCTCGTACTCGGCGTCGAGGTCGGCCGGGGCGCCCGGGCGCGGCGGGTGCGTGCCCAGCAGGTCGAAGACGAGTCCGAAGCGCAGCGCCGCCACGCGGCGAGCATACCGCTCTCGCCACGGGCTCCGGCGGCGCGCGCGCTGCTCTCCCCGCCCCGCCCCGCGGAGCTACCGTTGCGCGGTGCCCGGACCGAGAGAGCCGCGCGACCGCGCCGACGCCGCGCCCGGCGCCGCCGCGCTCGCGTGGACGCTCGTCGCGGCGTGGATCGCCCTCGTGTGGTGGCTCGGCAGCAGCGACTTCTCCGCGCCGATCACCTCGCGCTACCTCGTTCCCTTCCTGACCTGGCTGCTGCCCTTCGCCTCGCCCGAGCAGGTGCTCGCGACCGCGAACTTCGCGCGCAAGCTCGGGCACCCGGTCGTGTACGCGGTGCTCGCCGGCCTGGCCGTCCACGCGGTGCGCGCGTCGGGGTGGGAGCGCCGGGGGGTCGCCGCGGCGGCGGCGCTCGGGCTCGTCGCGTGCGTGGCCGGCCTCGACGAGCTGCGCCAGGCCGGCGTCGCGAGCCGCACCGGCTCGGCCGGCGACGTCGCGCTCGACCTCGCCGGCGGCGCGCTCGCCGTCGCCGTGCTGACGCGCCGCGGCCCGGGGCGGCGCGGCGCCTGAGGAGGAGCGCGAAGTGAGCGACGCCCCGTCCTCGCGTTCCGTGCTCGGCGCGATCGAGCGCGTCGGCAACGCGCTGCCCGACCCGGCCACGCTGTTCGCGCTCGGCGCGCTCGCGGTCGCGCTCGCGAGCCAGCTCGCGGTCGCCGCCGACTGGACCGTC
>CAZQYK010000159.1:0-3697 GCA_964597285.1 uncultured Spirochaetales bacterium | reverse complement strand
GGCGCCACTGCCAGATCAACACCTACGGCGGCGGCGTCAACGAGGTGCAGCGCGAGCTGATCGCGATGTTCGGCCTCGGCCTGCCGCGCGCGCCGCGCTAGCCGCGCCCGTCCGAGGAGTGAAGCGATGGACTTCTCCCTGACCGAGGAGCAGCAGGCGATCCGCGACCTGGCGCGCCAGATCTTCGCGGACCGCGTGACGCACGAGCGCCTGCTCGCGCTCGAGCGCAGCGAGGAGTGGTTCGACGACGACCTGTGGCACGCGCTCGCCGACGCGAACCTGACCGCGCTCGCGGTGCCCGAGGCCCACGGCGGCGGCGGATTCGGGATGCTCGAGCTGTGCTTCGCGCTCGAGGAGCAGGGCCGCCACACCGCGCCGGTGCCGCTCTGGGCCACCGCGGTGCTCGGCGCGCTGCCGGTCGCCGAGTTCGGGAGCGACGAGCAGCGCGAGCGCCTGCTGCGGCCGGTGGCCGAGGAAGCGGCGGTGCTGAGCGCGGCGCTCGTCGAGTACGCGAGCGCGCAGCCGGGCGCGCCGCGCACCTCGGCCCGGCGCGACGGCTCGGGCTGGCGGCTCGACGGCGAGAAGCTCTGCGTGCCGGCGGCGCAGCGCGCGCGCACGCTGCTCGTGCCGGCGCGCACACAAGACGGCCTCGCGGTGTTCCTCGTCGATCCGCAGGGCGCGGGCGTCTCGCTCGAGCGCCAGGTGGCGACGCACCGCGAGCCGCAGTGGCGCGTCGAGCTCTCGGGCGCGGCGGCGAGCGAGACGCTCGGCGCGCCCGGCCAGGGCGACGAGATCGTCGCGTGGATGGTCGAGCGCGCCGCGCTCGGGCTGGCCGCGATCCAGGTCGGCATCGCCGAGGCGGCGACGCGCCACACCGCGGCCTACGTCTCGGAGCGCAAGCAGTTCGGCCGGCCGATCGGCACCTTCCAGGGCGTCGCGATGCGCGCCGCCGACGCGTGGATCGACGTCGAGGCGCTGCGCGGGATGGTGCTGCAGGCGGCGTGGCGCGTCTCGGCCGGGCTCCCGGCGGCCGCCGAGGTCGCGGCGGCGAAGTGGTGGGCGGCCTGCGCCGGCATGCGCGTCGTCCACACCGCGCAGCACCTGCACGGCGGCATCGGCTCCGACGTCGAGTATCCGATCCACCGCTTCTTCCTGTGGGCGAAGCAGAACGAGCTGCTGCTCGGCGGCGCGAACCAGCAGCTCGCGCGCCTCGGCGAGATGCTCGTCGCCGACGCCGCGGCCGGAGCCTAGCGGTCGGTGGCGGCGCGAGAGTCGACGCTCCGCTGGGTCGAGCTCGCGCTGCCGCGCGCCGGAGCGGCCTGAGGCCGCGGCGAGATCGACGCTCGGCCCGGCCCGGAGCCGCTAAGCTTGCGGCCCCGACGGAGGCCGGACGATGCCGCTCGACTTCGAGCCCTACTCGCACGCGCACAAGCAGGACCCGTACCGCGTGTACCGCGAGCTGCGCGACGTGGCGCCGGTGCACTTCGCGCCGGACTCGCACAGCTGGGTGATCTCCCGCTTCGACGACGTCGAGTGGCTGCTTCGCCACCCGGAGATCTTCTCGTCGAAGACGAGCCGGCGCCGGCTCGTGTTCGGCGACCGCCCGCGCGCGGCCGAGCTGATCGCGCTCGCGTGGCGCTTCTTCTCTCACGTCCGCGCACTGCCGAGCGCGTTCGCGCGCTCGAGGATGCTGATCCAGGAGGACGGCGGGGTGCACGCGGCGATGCGCGCGCTCGTCAACCGCGGCTTCACGCCGCGGCGCATCGCGAGCTGGGAGCCGCGCATCCGCGAGATCGTCGACGCGTCGCTGCGGGGGATGCCCGGGCGCCGCGAGTTCGATCTGATCGAGGACCTCGCGATCCCGCTGCCGGTGACGGTGATCGCCGAGATGCTCGGCGTCGACCCGGCGCGCCGCGCCGACTTCAAGCGCTGGAGCGACGCGATCGTCGCCGGCGGCACCGGCTCCGGCATCGGGACCGCCGGCCGCTCGGGCATGTTCGCGGCGCTCGGCGAGCTGCGTCGCTACCTGCGGCCGCTCGTGCGCGAGCGCCGCCGCGCGCCCGGCGACGACCTGCTGTCGGTGCTCGTCGTCGCGGAGCGCGGCGAGGTCGGGCTCACCGACTTCGAGGTCTTCATGTTCGTGCTGCTGCTGCTGATCGCCGGCAACGAGACGACGACGAACCTGCTCGGCAACGCCGTCGACGCGCTGCTCGCGCACCCCGACCAGCTCGCGCTCGTCGCCGGAGACCCGTCGCTCGTTCCGGCGCTGGTCGAGGAGGTGCTGCGCTGGGACAACCCGGTGCAGTTCCTGACGCGCCAGACGACGCGCGACGTCGAGCGCCACGGCGTGACGATCCCGCGCGGCGCGCACGTGGTCGGCCTGCTCGGCTCCGCGAACCGCGACGAGCGCCGCTTCCCGCACCCCGACCGCTTCGACGTCACGCGCGACGCGCGCGGGCACCTCGGCTTCGGCTTCGGCAACCACTTCTGCCTCGGCGCGTCGCTCGCACGGCTCGAGGCGCGCGTCGCGCTCGAGGAGCTGGTGCCGTCGCTGCCGAGCCGCGTCCGCGCGCGCCCGGAGGTCGACTTCCTCGACTCCTACCAGATCCGCGGCCGCGCCCACCTCGCGCTGCGCGCTGCTGCGTAGCCCCTACTCCCCCGGCGCGCAGCGTGACGCGCGCTGCGCGTGCTCGGGCTCGATGCGCAGCCCGCCGAGCACGCCGGCGAAGCGGGCGCGCTCGAGGCCGGCGACGCCGAGGATCCGCGCGGCGCTGCCGTCGGGCGCGTACGCGTAGACGACGAAGCGCGGCACGCCGCCGACGCGGAACGCGGTGACGACGCCGCGGCTTCCCGGCGACTCGAAGCGGAAGCTCGCCGAGGGCTCGGTCGCGTTGCGGACGCGGTCGGTCAGCGCGTCGATCGTGTGCCAGTTGCTCGCGACCGAGCGCCACAGCGACACGTCGCGCGCGTCGGGCGCGTAGCGGTCGAGCGCCTCGCGGTAGCTCTCGCTCGAGCGCTCGGCGAAGAGCCCGAGCGTGCCGCGGTTGTCGAGCGGCAGTCGGCACTCGGTGGCGCAGCGGCCGCAGGCCGCGAGCGCCTCGCGCGCGAGCGGCGCGCGCAGCGACAGGTCGCCGGAGACGAGCCGTGGCCACTCGGGCACCGGCGCCGAGCGCGGAGTCCAGAGCGTGCTGCGCAAGCGGCGCGCGTCGCCCTCGGCTGCGAGCTGCGCCTCGAAGCGGAGCTTCCACAGCAGCCACGGCGACGCGTGCCACAGCGCCCCGAGCGCGACGACCAGCGCGAGCGCGCCGACGAGCGCCGTGCGCGCGGGGCCTGGAGCGCGACCCAGCATTCGGCGACGAGAGCGAGGAGCTTCGGGATCGGAGGCCACTGTTCGACTCCGCTCGGCTTCGCCTCGCTCCGCGCGCGGCTCGGCCGCGCTCGACCTAGACAAGCGGCTTCGACCAGTCGGCGACCGCGACGGCGAGCTCGGCGAGCACGTCGTCGTCGCTGCGCCCCGAGCGCTTCGGCACGTGGAAGGAGTGGTCGGCTCCTTCGACGCGGTGCATCCGGGCGCGCGCGCCGAGCGACGCGACTACAGGCTCGATCTCGCCCGGCTCGGCTAGCTTGTCGCGCGTGCCCTGGAGGAATAGCATCGGGGGCGCGACGTCGCGCAGGTGCGCAGCGCGCTCGCGGCCGG
>CAZQYK010000158.1:0-5004 GCA_964597285.1 uncultured Spirochaetales bacterium | reverse complement strand
CGGAGCCGCCTCACGGCCGCACGCCGATCGCGTGCGACCCCGCCGGCACGCTCACGGTCGCGCTGCCGTCGGCCGCGGAGTTCCCGACCGGCGTGCCGTCGAGTCGCAGCGCCGCGCCCGGCGGAAGCCCGACTCAGAGGTCCGTCGGCACCGCGGCGCCGACGGCGTGGTGACAGTTCTGGCCGAAGAGCGGGCTCTGCTGCCCGAGCGCGGCGCGCTGGATCGCGTTCGCGTCCTGGCCGTTGCACCGGCCGTTTCCGGTGACGTCGCAGTTGCCGGGGACGGCGAAGAGCGGGTTCGGCTCGAGGCCGAGCGCGTGGCGCTTGATCGCCTGCGCGTCCTGGCCGTTGACGACGCCGTTTCCGGTGACGTCGCCGCACTGGCACGCGTCGCCGATGCCGTCGGCGGTGGCGCTCGCGAGCCCGCCGCGGTCGAGCTGGTCGGGGTTCGCGGCGAAGAGGCAGTTGTCGACGGCCTCGGCGGCGCCGTCGCCGTCGCAGTCGTCGAGCGCCGAGATCGCGATGTCGCTGCCGAGCGGTGCGTGGTGCTGCGCCGGGCACTGGTCGGCGTCGGCCGGCAGCACGAAGCCGGCCGCGACGGCGGCCTGCTGCGCCGCGAGCACCGACGCCTCCCAGTCGGCCTGGCTCGGCCACAGCGCCGCGAGCGTCGCGGCGTCGAAGTACTCGGTGGAGCCGGCGGTCGCGCCGCAGGCCGGCCCCTCGTTGTAGGTCGCGACCGGCGCCTCGACGGCCGGCAGGCGAATCCCGCCGACCGAGTTGCCGTGCCCGTCGACGTCGCGCACGCCGCCGGTGAACGAGATCCGCGGCGCGGCGGGCGGCGGCGCGCCGTCGACGACCCAGCGGTTCAGGTGGTGCAGCACCGAACGGAACACGAGCTGCTTCGGGTAGCGGTTGACCAGGCAGACGCCCGGCTGGTCCTGCTCGGCGAAGGGGATGCCGAGGTCGCGCATCGTCACCGCGGCGGCGTACGACGAGTAGTAGAAGGTGTTGTGTCCCGAGCCGCCCATCTCCCAGACGCGGTAGAAGGGGCCGTCGGGCTGCGCGTTGCCGGCGACGTCCCAGTCGCTGTTGAAGCGCAGCACCGGGACGTCGAGCGCCGCCGGGTCGGCGAGCATGCCGTTGTTGCCGCCGATCATGAAGCCGTCGAAGACCGGCACGACCTGCGGATGCACCTGGTTCACATAGGTGTTCAGGCGCCCGCCCGACTGCGACTCGCCCATCGCGATCACCGCCTGCGGCGCGAGGCCGCCGAGCGGATCGACGCCGGGCGGGCTGCGCAGCGCGCGCGCCACTTGCGCGTAGATCGCGAACGAGAAGTCGTCGCCCGGGTGCGAGAGCGTCGGGTACCGGACCGGGTCCCAGGTGCGCAGCACGTTCACGCCGAGCGCCTGCGCATCGACGCCGACGTAGGCGTGGCCGCTGCGCAGCAGCTCGCGCTGGCCGACGGCCCAGTCGGGGTCGAGCCCGACGCCGCCGGTGACGTTCAGCCACTCGACCCAGACGGTGCCGCTGAAGCGCGCCGGGTCGAGCGGACGCCGCACGAGGATACGCGTCTGGAACGCGGCCTGCGTCTGCGGCGTGAGCGTGTACGCGGTGGCGTCGCCCCCGACGAGGTACTCCTCCTCGACGTAGCCGTAGGCGCCGAGGTCGAAGAGGCTCGCCATCAGCGGCGTGCCGCGCAGACCGCCGGCGACCGGGCCGCTGACGGTCGGGACCGGCACGGCGGTCTGCGCCGCGGCGGCCGCGGCCGTGAGCAGCGCGGCACCGACGGACGCGAGCAGCGCGACGGCGGCGGCCCCGAGCGCGCGCAGGCGCGCCGTCACGGCGCGACGCCGATCACGTGTGCGCCGGCCGGCACCGACGCGGTGAACGCGCCGCCCGCGTCGGCGACCCCCTGCGGCGCGCCGTCGAGCGAAACCGCGCTCCCGGGCAGCAGGCCCGTGAGCGTCACGTCGCTCGCGCCGTCGCTCGTCACCGTCACGCGCCGCTCGCCGGTGAAGCTCGGGCACCCGTTGCGGAAGAGCGGCGACTCGAGGCCGAGCGCGAAGGCCTTCACCGCGTTGCCGTCCTGTCCGTTGCACGCGCCGTTTCCCGACACGTCGCAGTTACAGGCCTGCACGAAGAGCGGGTTCGGCCCGATCGCGAGCGCGTGGCGGCGGATCGCGTTCGCGTCCTGCCCGTTCGTCTTGCCGTTCCCGGTGACGTCGCCGCACTCGCAGGCGTTGCCGACGCCGTTCGGAGCGCCCGACGCCGGCCCGCCGTCGTCCTCCTGGAGCGGGTTCGGCGCGTACGGGCAGTTGTCGGCCGCGTCGGCGACGCCGTCGCCGTCCCAGTCGCCGGCCGTCTGGCCGTCCGGGAAGAGACCCGCGCGCGCGAGATCGAGCTCGACCGACGCGACGTTCGTCAGCGTCGCCTCGAGCTGCGTGTCGAAGCACTCGGCCGGCACCTCCGACGCCGGCGCGAACGCGCGCCCGCGCAGCTCCCACTCGTCGCCGGTCTGCACGTCGGGGTTCGGGCCGCAGAAGTCGCGCCCCTCGGTCGCGTTCTGCTGCAGCGGCTCGTCGATCTCGGTCGCGGTGACGAAGCGGTCGGCGCGCAGGCTCAGGGCGTCGACGCTCGCGTCGCTCGCGTCGTTCGACACGATCGACGACACCCAGTACGCGGAGTCCGGGTGGAGGTCGAGGCCGACCGCCGGGTCGACGAAGAAGTCCGACGGGCGCACCGTGTAGCGGACGCGCGGCGGGTTCACCGCGCGCGGCCGGTCGAGCAGCTCGAGGTACCAGCAGTTGCCGGCCTGCTCCGGGATGTGCGACGACGTGTTCACGAGCGCGCCGCGGTAGTCGACGCTGCCGGCCGCGTCGGCGGCGGCCTCGGCGTCGATCCAGAACTGGACGTTGACGAGCGGGTCGAGCGTTCCGTTGTGGAAGCGCAGCGGCACGTTCGTCGTGTTCTCGAGCGTCGTCGTGCCGCCCCCGACGATCGAGTAGCCGCCGGCCCACTTGTCGGGATGGCGCGCGAGGTGGCGGAAGGTGCCGATGCCGCCGGCCGAGATGCCCGACAGCACGATGCGCTCGGCGTCGAGGCCGAGGCGCGCGATCGCGTCGTCGGTCGTCTCGAGCAGGTCCATCTCGGCCGGGCCGGTGTTCCAGTTCGTGTCGCGCCCGAGGCCGAGCACGACGACCGCCGGCACGTCGTAGGCGGCGAGGCCCGGCACCGTCGCGCCCTCGAGGTTGAAGTGCACCGCGTTGACCAGGTGGTTCTGGTTCGCGCCGTGCATGAAGACCACCGCCGGCGGCGGATCGTCGGGAATCGTCGACGCGATGTAGACGACGTAGGGCTGGTACGGCCCGCGGTACTGCAGCGGCGACGCGCGCACGCCCTCGCCGAGGTCGATCGCCGAGCGGTACAGGAAGGTGTAGATGCCGGGGCTGTGGACGTCGATCGGCGGGTTCGGCTGGTCGAGGCCGCTGCCGAACGCGATCTCGGCGACGGCGGGCGCCGGGTCGGCGAGGCCGCCGAGCACGTCGGACTGGATGTTGTCCTGCCACGGCTGGTAGATCTGCGGCACCTGCTGGTAGAGCGCGAGGTGCGGGTCGGTGACCGGGTCCTCTCCGACGACGTAGGCGAGGTCGTGGATCGGGTGCGCGCCGTCGACCCACGAGCCGGCGCCGTCGGCCCAGCCGGCGACGCCGACCGCGTTCCACGTCGCCGTGCCGGGGACGAGGCCGGGGATCTCGCCGGCGAGCGTGTTGCAGTCGCGGTCGCCCGCGATCGGCACGGTCGCGACCGTCTGCCACGCGAGGCCGTTCCAGGTCCGCCACGTCGCGGTCGCGCTCGCGCTGTGCAGCACGACCATCTGCTCGAGACCGAGCGAGGTCGTCGGCAGCGGCGTCCACTGGCCGCCCGGCACCGCGCTCGCGCCGGTCGCGGTGCTGCGGTCGGTGTCGAAGCCGACGCCGACGTCGACGTCCGCGCCCGGCACGAGCGTCTCGAGCAGCGCGGTGATCGCGACGCCGCCGCCCGGACCCGTGCCGACGTGGAGCTGGATCAGGTCGGCGGTGTTCCCCGGATGGGGCTCGCCGGGATAGGCCGCGTCGCCGCCGGGGACCAGGTTCGTGTTGGCGCCGCGGTCGTCGTAGGCGTAGTCGGTCCAGACGTGGGTGCCGCCGACGTACGCGGTCGTGCCCGAGACCAGCGGCCCGCCGAGCTCCGGCGGCGACGGGCAGGTAGCCGCGCGCGACGGCGCGGCGAGCGCGGCGAGCAGCAGCACGGCGGTGACGACGGCGGAAACGGGCGACGGCATCGGGGATCCCCTTCCTGGCTTCGTGCTCCCAATTACATACAGAACAGTCTGTATACAAGTGCAAACGACGCCGCTCGCTCGGCGAATTGCTTCGATCGCCGAAGGGATCGCCGCGCGCGCGTCGCGTAGCCTGTGCGGGCCGTGCGCACGCGCCTTCCGCTCTCGCAGCCGCCGCTGCCGTCGAGGTCGGCGCGCTGGCTGTGTGCGCTCGCGCTGCTGCTCGCGCCGGCTTCGGCCGCCGCGCCGCCCGGGTGGACACCCGGGGATCGCGCCGAGGGCGCCGGCTACGCGTACCAGGTGTACTCGAAGCCGGGCGACGGCATCGTGCACTACCGCGTCGAGGGCACGATTCGCGCGCCGGCCGAGGCGCTGCCCGCGTCGGTGCGCGTGATCGCGTCCGATCCCGCGTGGGTGCCCGACGGGCAGACGCGCCGCGTGCTCGAGAAGGACGACGGGGCGTTCGTCGTGTACACGCGCATCCACCTGCCGCCGCTCTTCAGCGACCGCGACATCGTGTCGCGCGGCGTGCTGTCGGTCGACGCGGAGCGCGACGCGCACCGCATCGTCTGGCGCACCACCGAGCACGCCGAGGCGCCTCCGGTCGACGGCGTGATCCGCATCGTCCGCGCCGAGGGCTCGTGGGACTTCACGCCGCACGACGCCGAGACGTCGCGCGTCGTC
>CAZQYK010000157.1:0-8685 GCA_964597285.1 uncultured Spirochaetales bacterium | reverse complement strand
GCGCCGGGCGCGAGCGGCGCCGCGAGCGAGAACGTGCCCGGGATGCACAGGTCTGCGCAGACGAGCGCCTCGACGTCGACGCGCAGCGCGCCGCCGCCGGACGGCGCGTCCGCGTCGGCGGCGAGCAGCACCGGGCGCGCGTAGCCGTACGAGACGAGATCGGCGCTCGTGTCGACGAAGGCCTCGGGCGTCGGCCACGCGACGTCGCCGACGCGCCCGCCGTCGAGCCGCCAGTCGAGGCGCGGCGCGAGCCCGGTGTCGCCCGGGTTGCGCCAGTAGACGTGCCAGCCGGGGTCGGGCACGAGCTCGACGCCGACCCGCCAGCGCGCGTCGGCCTGCGGATCGACCCACAGCCGCGCGACGAGGCGCGGCTCGTCTCCGTCGTGCGCGCCGGCCGCCTCGTCGGACGCCGCGGCCGCGGCGCCGAGCGGCAGCGCGAGCGCGGCGGCGATCGCGAGCGCGAGCGTGGCGGCGAGCGCGAGCGCGACGGTGGCGGCGGGGGGGGCGGTGGGATCGGCGGGGCGCGGCATCGCTCGGGGCTCCGGCCCTGCATCGGTTCGGCGCGGGCGGCGATTGAACGCGCGCGGGCGCCCGGAGCGCGCCTTCGTGCAGCCCGCGCGCAGCGCGTCGGCGGCGCGCGCGCCGCTGGCGGCCGCGGGCGCCGCTGGCGGCCGCGGGCGCCGATTCGGTGACGCGGCTCACTCTCTGCGCCGGTTCCGGCGCCGCTAACGGGAGCGTGCGGCCGCGGAGCGGGGCCGTCGACCTCCGCCGGGAGACGCATGATCCCCTCGCAGCGAATCCAGGGACGCCGCCGCCCCCTCGCCGCCGCGCTCGCGGCGGCGCTCGTGCTCTGCGTCGCCGCCGCGGCTTCGGCCGACCGCCGCGACCGCGCGCGGCGCATCTTCGACCGCATCGCCGGCGTCCCGCCGAGCGAGGCGCAGCTCACGCAGATGCTGGGCCTGATGGGACCCGGACCCGCGCCGCCGACGCCGGCGCAGCTGCTCGCCGCGGCCGACGTCGCGCTCGCGGACCCGGCCTTC
Organism: uncultured Spirochaetales bacterium; assembly: GCA_964597285.1. Taxonomy (GTDB): domain Bacteria; phylum Myxococcota_A; class UBA9160; order UBA9160; family SMWR01; genus JAHEJV01. The sequence continues at coordinate 7,645 of CAZQYK010000157.1, read as the reverse complement.
TACAACGTGTCGCTGCTGAACTTCGTGACGCCGTGGACGAACGTCGAGCGCACGGTCCACGCCGAGCTCAACGACTACAGCGCGACGGTGATCGGGATGGTCCGCGACGGCGTCCCCTTCGACCGCGTGCTCTCGGCCGACCTCGTCTACGTCGCGGCGCCCGGCGTCGTGCCGGTGCCGTACGACCCGACGAGCAACGAGCACCACCGGCAGATCCAGGCGCTCGGCGTCGACCTGTCGGATCCGGCGCAGCTCGTCGGCGTGGCGCAGTCGTCGCTGCCGGGCGGCGCGCTGCCGGCGGCCGCGACCGCCGGCGTCGTCACGACCCGCGCCGCCGCCGAGGCCTTCTTCAGCGCGGGCACGAACCGCCGCATGTGGCGCTTCACCTCGCTGAACTTCCTGTGCCGCGACCTCGAGGCGACGAAGGACACGAGCCGTCCGGCCGACCGCATCCGCCAGGACGTGACGCGCAGCCCCGGCGGCGACAGCGAGATCTTCCACACCCAGTGCGTCGGCTGTCACGCCGGCATGGACGCGCTCGCCGGCGCGTACGCGTACTACGAGTGGGACGCGGCGGCGACGCGGCTCGTGTACACGCCGGGCCAGGTGCAGGGCAAGTACGCGATCAACACCGGCGTCTTCCCCGGCGGCCACGTCACGATCGACGACGGCTGGATCAACTTCTGGCGCAGCGGGCAGAACGCGGCGCTCGGCTGGAGCGGCGCCGAGCCGGGCAGCGGCTTCGGCGCGAAGAGCCTCGGGCTCGAGGTCGCACACAGCCGCGCGTTCGCCGAGTGTCAGGTGCAGAAGGTCTTCGAGCACGTCTGCTTCCGGCCCCCGCAGACGCTCGTCGACGCGGTGCGCGTCGCCGAGATAGCGACGGCGTTCGAGCAGGGCGGCTACGACCTGCGCGGCGTGTTCGCGGACGCGGCGATCCACTGCACGGAGGGGGAGTAGCGATGCGCGACTCTGCCCTCCGCAGCGCCCGCGTCTGCGCGCTCGTCCTCGCGGCCGCGCTCGGGCTCGCGTGCGGCGACTTCAGCGGCAGCCCGAGCGGCGGCGACACCGCCGCGCCGAGCGACGGCTTCCTCGACCTGTCGGCGCAGGCCGGCGGGGTCGAGGCCTTCGAGGCCACCCTCCATCCGATCGTCCGCCAGTACTGCGTCGACTGCCACGCCGGCATCGGGCCCGGCTCGCCGCACTTCGCGCAGCCCGACCCGGCCGCGGCCTACCAGGCGCTGGTCGCACAAGGCAAGGTGAGCCTCGGCGACCCGCCGGCGTCGCGCCTCGTCGTCAAGGTCTCCGCGCTCGCGCACCACTGCTGGAGCGACTGCGTCGCCGACGGCGCGACGCTCGCCGCGGCGATCCAGGACTGGGCCGACCGCGTGCAGTTCGGCGGCGGCGGCGTCAGCGTCGAGGGCGCGCTCGCGAGCAATGCGGTCGCGTTCGACGAGGGCATCGTCGACACCGGCAGCGAGCGCTACGCCGGCAACCTGCTCGCGCGGTGGGAGTTCAAGGAGGGCGCCGGCGCCGTCGCGCAGGACACGAGCGGCGTCGCGCCGGCGATCGACCTGCAGCTCGTCGGCGGCGTCACGTGGCTGTCGAGCTGGGGCGTCGCGTTCGACGGCGGACACCTGCTCGGCAGCGCGGCGGCGAGCCGCAAGCTGCACGACGCGATCGCCGACCCGGCCGTCGGCACGCAGCAGTACACGGTCGAGGCGTGGGCGACGCCGGCGAACATCGACCAGGAGGGGCCGGCCCGGATCGTGTCGTACTCGCGGGGCGGCAGCCGCAACTTCATGCTCGGCCAGGTGCAGTACACCTATCACGTGCGCAACCGCAGCCTGAACCCCGCCTCGAACGGCGACGGGCTGCCGGCGCTCCAGACCGCCGACGCCGACCGCGACGCCCAGGACCGGCTCCAGCACGTCGTCGTCACCTACGACGCGTTCCGCGGGCGCCGCGTCTACGTCGACGGCGTCTTCACCGACGACGTCGACCCGATCGGGCCCGGGCGGCTCTGGAACTGGGACGCGTCGCAGCGCGTCGTGATGGGCGACGAGATCGGCGGCGGCCGCCCGTGGCGGGGGCAGCTGCGCCTCGTCGCGATCTACCGCCAGGCGCTGACCGAGGCGCAGATCCTGCAGAACTTCCAGGCCGGCGTCGGCGAGCGGCTGCTGATGCGCTTCGACGTCGGGCAGTGGATGGGCCCCGGCAGCGCGGTCGAGTTCATCGTCAGCGACTTCGACCCCTACAGCTATCTCTTCTGCCAGCCGGTGCTGCGCACGCCGCAGCCGAACGGCACCCGCATCGCGAACCTGCGCATCGCGGTCAACGGCGAGCTCGCGACGAGCGGGCAGGGCTTCGAGAGCGTCGACACGCTCGCGACCGCACCGCGCCAGGAGCTCTCGCGCCAGTGCACGGTGATCCCGAAGGGCGGCGCCGGACCGGACGACTCCTTCGCGATCGTCTTCGAGCACCTCGGCGGCTTCCAGAACGTCGTCGTCGAGGATCCGGTGCCGCCGGCGCCGATCCCGCTCGACCCGACGCCGCGCCCGGTGAACGGCCTGCGCGACTTCGAGCGCCTGAACGCGTCGTTCGCGTCGATCACCGGCCAGGATCCCGGCGTGGCGGCGGCGACCTTCGCCGGGATCCGCGAGCAGCTTCCGGCCGGCTACGACGTGCGCTCCTTCGTCTCGTCGCAGCAGGTGGCAATCTCGAAGATCGCGCTCGACTACTGCGACGCGCTCGTCGAGGGACCCGGCCGCGCCGGCTTCTTCCCGGGCTTCGACTTCGCGCTCCCGGCCGACGCGGCCTTCGCGACGCCGGCGCAGCGCGACCTCGCGTTCGACCCGCTCTACGACCGCGTCGTCGGCGCCGGGCTCGCGATGCAGCCCACGCGCGCCGAAGTGCGCGGGGCGCTCGACGCGCTCGTCGATCAGCTCGTCGCGTCGTGCGGCGCGTCGGGCAGCTGCGACGCGGCGCGCACCCGCTCGATCGTCAAGGCGAGCTGCTCCGCCGTGCTCGGCAGCGCGGCGGTGGCGCTGCACTAGGGAAGGCCATGTCGAAGCGACCCGACGCATCTCCGGCCCGGCCGGCCCCGTACCGCCACCCGGACCACCCGCGTCCGGTGACGCGACGCCAGTTCCTCGCGCAGGGCTTCCTCTCGGGCGCGGCGTGGCTCGCGGCGCCGAGCCTGCTCGGCCTGTTCCGCAGCGGCGAGGCGCGCGCGCAGGCCGTCGTCGAGTGCGGCCTCGGCGCCGCCGGCGGAAAGCTCCCCTTCCTCGTGTTCGACCTCGGCGGCGGCGCGAGCCTCGCCGGCTCGAACGTGGTGGTGGGCGCGAACACGCAGCTCGACCCGCTGTCGACCTCGGGCTACGCGAAGCTGGGCCTGCCGTCCGACCGCACGCCGGTCGACCCGGCCTTCGTCGACGCGTCGCTCGGTCTCGCGTTCCACAGCGAGAGCGCGCTGCTGCGCGGGATCCGGATGCGCGCCACGCCGACGACGCTCGCGCGCGTCAACGGCTGCATCTTCTGCGCGCGCTCGGACAACGACACCGGCAACAACCCGCACAACCCGATCTACGGCGTGAACCGGGCCGGCGCGAGCGGCGCGCTGCTCGAGCTGGTCGGCACCGAGGGGTCGACCTCGGGCGGCCGCTCGACGGTGCCGATGTCGATGTTCGACCCGACCGTCGTGCCGACGAAGGTCGCGTCGCCGAACGAGGCGCGCGGGCTGATCGACACCGGCCGCCTGGTGACGCTGCTCGAGGACCCGGCCGACGCCGCCGCGGTGATGGCTGCGGCGGAAGCGATCAGCGGCCACAAGGTCGCGAAGCTGCCGGAGACGGCGCTCGTGAAGGCGCTGATCGACTGCGCGTACCAGGAGACGACCGAGCTCGTGACGAACTTCGGCGACCCGAACGCGGTCGACGCGACGCAGGACCCGCTCGTGACCGGAGTCGTCGCCGCCGGTGAGTTCGGCGTCTCCGAGCTGCGCAAGAGCGCGACGGTCGCGAAGCTCGTGCTCGACGACTTCGCCGGCGCCGGCACGATCGAGTTCGGCGGCTACGACTACCACGACGGCACGCGGGCCACCGGCGAGCGCAAGGACGAGATCGCCGGCCAGGCGATCGGCGCGGCGCTCGAGATCGCCGCCGCGAAGAACCGGCCGCTCGTCGTCTACGTGCTCAGCGACGGCTCGGTCTCGAGCGACGGCGTCGTCGACAACAGCGTCGACGGCGCCGGCAAGCTCGTCTGGCGCGGCGACAACTCCGACACCGCGGCGACGGTGATGCTCGTCTTCGACCCCGACGGCCGGCCCGGGCTGACCGCGACCGGAAGCCAGGTCGGGCGCTATCGCGCGTCGGGGTCGGTCGAGACCGCCGGCTCGCCGATCGCCGACAACGTCACCGCGCTCGCGTACGCGGTGGTGCTGAACTACCTGGCGCTGCACGGCGAGACCGGGCGCTTCGCGAGCGTCGTGCCGGGGAGCCCCTTTGGCAGCGCGGCGGCGGTGCTCGACGCGCTGACGGCCTTCGCGCCGCTGCCGCGCTTCCCGTAGCGCCGCGCCGCTTCGGCGGCCGAACGAGTCGTCCCGCGCGCCGCGCGCCGCGGTACACTGCGACGTCACCGCGAAGGAGACCTGCGTGGACGTCGGGATCCTGCTGATCTTCCAGAACTACCAGGGCCGGACCTCGGACGTGGAGATGGTGCGCGAGCAGATCCGGGTCGCCGAGCTCGCCGAGCCGCTCGGCTTCGACTCGCTGTGGCCGCCCGAGCACCACTTCACCGACTACTCGGCCTGTCCCGACAACGTGCAGTTCCTGTCCTACATGGCGGCGAAGACGAGCCGCATCCAGCTCGGCACCGGCGCGGTGATCGTCCCGTGGAACGACCCGCTGCGCGTCGTCGAGAAGATCGTCTTCCTCGACCACCTGTCGGGCGGGCGCGCGGTTCTCGGCCTCGGCCGCGGGCTCTCGCGCGTCGAGTACGAGCACTTCGGGATCGCGATGGACAGCGCGCGCGACCGCTTCGACGAGGCGTCCCGGATGATCATCGAGGGGCTCGAGAAGGGCTTCGTCGAGGGCGAGGGGCCCTACTACCCGCAGCCGCGCACCGAGGTGCGTCCTCGCCCGCTGCGGGGCTTCCGCGACCGTTTCTACGCCGTCGGGATCTCGCCGGAGTCGGTGCAGCAGGTGGCGCGGCTCGGCGCGCGCCTGATGGTGTTCTCGCAGACGCCGTGGGAGATGTTCCGCGACGGCGCGCTCGCCGCGTACCGCGCGGCCTGGGCCGAGCACCAGCAGGGCCCACCGCCGCCGCCGCTGACCGGCGACCTGATGTTCTGCCACGAGGACGCGGCGCAGGCCGAGGCGCTCGCGTCGGAGTACATGTCGAACTACTACCTCTCGATCATCCAGCACTACGAGCTGATGAGCGAGCACTTCAAGAGCACGAAGGGCTACGAGTTCTACGGCAGCGCGAGCGAGGCCTTCCGCGCGGTCGGCCTCGAGAGCTCGGCGAAGGTCTACACGGGGATCCAGGCCTGGGGCACGCCGGAGCAGCTGATCGAGAAGCTGCGCCACCGCCGCGAGCTGCTCGGCGACTACGACCTGTCGCTGATCGTCCACTACGGCGGCATGCCGGTCGAGCTCGCCGAGCGCAGCGTCAGGTTGTTCGCCGAGCGGGTGCTCCCGGAGCTGAAGCGCTGGTAGCCGGGCTCGCGGCGCCGACCGCGCGCAGCAGCGCCGCCGCGTACTCCGGCACCGGCCCCTTCGCGATGAAGCCGTCGGCGCCGTTCGCGGCGACGCGGTGGCGCAGCTCGTCCTCGCTGCTGACCGACACGACCCAGGTCGGCGGCAGCGCGATCTCGAGGTCGCGCAGCTGGAGCAGGACGTCGCAGCCCTCGAACTCGCCGAGCCAGTGGTCGATCAGGAACGCGCGGTAGTCGCGCTTCTCGAGCAGGGCCAGCGCGCGGCTCGGCGACGTCGCGACGTCGAGCTCGAGCCCGGCCATCTCGAGGACCAGGCGGATCAGCGCCGCGTCGGCCGCCGAGTCGTCGAGCAGCAGCACGGCGTTCCGCGTGCGGTGCAGGTCTTCCATCGGACGCGATCCCCGCGGTGGGTCGTGCCCCCTCATCGGCCGAACGTGGCACGGAGCCGTCGCGTCCGCGTCCGTTCTCGATGGAGATTCCTTCAGGAAGCGCGCAGCAGCCGGGCGGCATCGAGCGCGCCGTAGCTGAAGATCACGTCCGCGCCGGCGCGCTTGAGCGCCAGCAGGCTCTCGAGCAGGCAGGCGTCGTAGTCGATCCAGCCGCGCTCGGCGGCGGCGCGCAGCATCGCGTACTCGCCGCTCACGTGGTACGCCGCGACCGGCAGCGCCGTGTGCTCGCGCACGAGCCGGATCACGTCGGCGTAGACCAGGCCGGGCTTCACCATCACCCAGTCGGCGCCCTCCGCCTCGTCGAGCGCGAGCTCGCGCAGCGCCTCGCGCGCGTTGGCCGGGTCCATCTGATAGGTCTTCTTGTCCCCGGAGCGCGGCGCCGAGTCGAGCGCCTCGCGGAACGGGCCGTAGAACGCCGACGCGTACTTCGTGCAGTAGCTCCCGATCGCGACCTCGACGTGGCCGGCCGCGTCGAGCGCGTCGCGGATCGCGCGCACGCGGCCGTCCATCATGTCCGACGGCGCGACGACGTCGGCACCGGCCTCCGCCTGCGCCACCGCCATCGCGGCCAGGATCGGCAGCGTCTCGTCGTTGTCGATCCGGCCGCCGATCACGACGCCGTCGTGGCCGTCCGACGAGTACGGGTCGAGCGCGACGTCGGTGATGACGAGCAGCTCGGGCCGCGCCTGCTTCAGCGCGCGCACGGCCCGCTGGAGCAGGCCGTCGGGCTTCGCCGACGCGCTGCCGCGCGGGTCCTTCTGCTCGTCGGGCAGCACCGGGAAGAGCGCGACGCCGGGGAGGCCGAGGTCGGCCGCCTCGCCGGCGCGCTCGACGAGCCGGTCGACCGACAGCCGCGCGTGGCCGGGCATCGCGTCGATCGGCGTGCTCCGGCCCTCGCCCTCCTGCACGAAGAGCGGCAGCACCAGGTCGTCGACCGAGAGCCGCGTCTCGCGCACGAGCCGGCGCAGCGCGGCGCGCGAGCGGTTGCGGCGCGGTCGGATCAGCATCGTTGCAAGGCTATCGCAGCCCGGGGCCTCAAGAAAAATCTGCCTCGCTGAACTGCGCCAGCCGCTCGATCCACCACTTCGGGGCCTGCTTCATCAGCGTGCCGAGGTCCCAGTAGTCGCGCCACAGGGTGATCTTGCCCTGCTTCACCTCGTGGATCGTGACGAAGTCGTTCACGATCTTCTCGCCCGTCTCGAAGTGCCAGATTTCGGTGTGCTCGACGACGACGATGTCGCCGTCGGCCGCCACGCGGTGGATCTCGTGCTCGAAACGCGCGACCGGGTCGAGCCCGAGGCGCAGGCGCTTCACGACGTTGTCGGGTCCGACGGCGCCGGAGTCGGGCGCCGGCACGTCCTCGTAGAGGCCGTGCTCGTCGATGCAATCCGCCACGCCCTGCCAGTCCTTCTGGTACAGGGCATTCCACATGCGGTGGCAGATCTCGCGGTTGCTCTCGCCCACGGCGCGCTCCTCCGGCTTC